>NZ_JBTVVN010000026.1:0-50267 GCF_054819755.1 Clostridium sp. DL1XJH146 | reverse complement strand
TACTAATAATTATATAATATTTTATTACATTTTTGGATTAATTTATCTCGAAATATTTTTACTCGTTAAAGCTGATTAAATTATTCACAAGCCATTTTTAAAAAAATTTTATATCGTTAAAGCCCTTTATAACCCATCTTACGTGAAATAATTAATGCACTTTCTTTAACTATTTCGGCCTCTTTTTCAATATTAACATCATCTCTATATAAACCACTTATACTTACTGCTGCTATAATTTCATTTTTATCATTAAAAACAGGCGCACCAATACACAGCAAATGGTCTGATTGCTCTCTACAATCAACTCCATACCCTTGCTTTCTTACCTTTTCAACTTCTTTTTTCAATTCATCCATCTCAACAATTGTGTAATCTGTCTTTTTAATTAAATCTTTAGAATCTAATTTTGACATTAATTCATCATTGGATGCAAGAAAACATTTACCAAGAGATGTACAATGCAAATTAGTTCTACTTCCAATTGGACATGTTGTAATAATGGAATCTTTTGGCTCAAACTTATAAATATACGTTATTTTTTTGTTTACTTCCTTTCCTAAAAACACTGTTTTATTCATCCTAGTTCCCAAAGCTTCAATAGTATCTCTAGCCTTGTCCACTAAAGTAGTATTACTAATAAAAGCATTCCCAATATAATATGCTTTTACCCCTATCCCATATAATTTACTTCGTTCATCAATGACCTCTATCATTTCTTTATCCAAAAGTGCTCTTACTATGTCACTAACACTTGTTATTGGTATATCAAGAGTTGATGCTATTTCTGTAAGAGATAAACCTTTTGTTTCATTAGAAATAAGTTCTAAAATATCTATCGTCCTAGTTGCCGCCCTACTTTTTTTCATTAAGTTTCACCCCATATATGAATATTAGTTTTATTATACCGTATCAATTACGTAAATGCAAATATCAATAATATTCTAGTTACTCTTAATATAAATTCTTAATATTCGTTTTTTTATATTACTTTATAATATGTATCTTTTGTAGAATTTTTGTTTTTATAATGTTATTATAATATGGATATTTACTTACTATAAATACATTTTAAACTTTATTTTATTTTTAAATGTTTTAACTTCAAATTACCCACTATTCTTTTCAAAAAAACAGGAGGTTTTTATGTATAAATTAATAGCTATTGATATGGACGGTACTCTTTTGAATGAAGAAAAAAAGATTACTAAAGAAAATTATGAAGCAATTATGAAAGCTAAAGAAATGGGAGTTAAAATTGTACTCTCTACTGGAAGACCTTTAAATGGAATACTTGATTATCTTAAAGAGCTAAATTTATTTGATGAAGACTGTTATTCTGTTGTATATAACGGTTCCGTAGTTAGAAATAATCATACTGGTGATATTATTTATGAAAAAACTATCACTTTCGATGATTTAATTTCACTTGGTGACATTAGCAAAGAAATTGGCTTCTATATACATGCCTTAACACCTAATGGAGTAATAACTCCAAAGATGAATAAATACACACAAATAGAGGCTGATATAAATAAAATCCCTATTAAAGAAATTGATTTCAGAGAAGTTTCCCCTAATGAAGAAATTATTAAAGTTCTAATGGTACAAGATCCTGAAATTATTGATGATTTAATTGAAAAACTTCCTAAGAATTTACATACAAAATATCACACTTGTAAAAGTGCCCCTTTCTTCTTTGAATTCTTAAATACTGAAGCAACAAAAGGACTTGGTGTACAAAAAATCGCTGAACTTTTAGGAATTAAACAAAAAGAAGTTATCTGTATTGGTGATGCTGGCAATGACCTACAAATGATTGAATATGCCGGACTTGGAGTTGCTATGGAAAATGCTTTTGATGAAGTGAAAAAAGTTGCTGATTATATAACTAAATCACATACCGAAAGTGGAGTTGCCCACGTTATTAATAAATTTGTGCTGAATAAATAGCTTTTTTAAAGATAATTTGCAATGCTTTTTTAAAGATAATTTGCAATGCTTTTTTAAAGATAATTTGCAATGCTTTTTTAAAGATAATTTGCAATGTGCAATTGTGGATGCTTCTCTCCTGTCGTCGAGAAGCTTTAATAATTTAATATATTAAAAGATTTTGCGTAGCAAAATCATCCTTAATTGCAAATTGCAAATTGCAAATTGCTAATTGTTTATAAGAATTGCAAATTGCTAATTGCTAATTGCAAATTGTTTATAATAATTGCAAATTGCTAATTGTTTATAAGAATTGCAATTTGTTTATAAGAATTGCTAATTTTTCTTTATCTAGCTTGAGGAATAAATCCTATTTTTTTCATCATTTTTCTAAGTGTTTTACTTGCTGCATATTGAGCTTTTTCTGCTCCTGCTTTATAAATACTTTCTAAGTGTTTTTTGTCTTGTAATAGTTCATTAACTTTATTTTGAATAGGCTCTAATTCATTAACTATAGCTTCTCCTACATCTTTCTTGAACTGTCCATATCCGAGTCCTTCATATTCATTCTCAATCTCTTCAATTGTCTTTCCAGTAATTGTACTTAAAATACTTATAAGATTTTGTATTCCAGGTTGTTCATCGCTATACTTAACAACACCTAATGAATCTGTAACTGCTCTACTAATTTTTTTCCTTATTACCTCAGGAGGATCCATGATTAAAATAAATGAATTTGGATTATCAGCTGATTTGGACATTTTTTTGTCTGGTTCTTGTAAATCCATAATTTTAGCTCCAACCTTTGCTATAAAAGGCTCCGGAACTTTAAATGTAGGACTATATGTATTATTAAATCTCTTTGCAATATCTCTTGTAAGCTCAAGATGCTGTTTTTGGTCTGCTCCCACAGGAACTAAATCTGTTTGATATAATAATATATCTGCAGCCATAAGTGCTGGATAATCAAATAAACCAGCTGATATATTTTCTCCATATCTTGCTGATTTATCTTTAAATTGAGTCATCCTTGATAATTCACCCATATATGTATAGCAATTTAATAACCATGCACATTCAGAATGAGCTGGCACATGTGATTGTATAAATAATGTATTTTTCTCTGGGTCTAATCCACATGCTAAATATATTGCAAGGGTTTGCAGTGTTCTCTTTCTTAATTCTGCTGGTTCTTGTTTTACTGTAATTGCATGTAAATCAACAATACAATAGTAACAATCATATTCATCTTGAAGTTTAACCCAATTTTTTAAAGCACCCAGATAGTTTCCTATTGTTAATTGTCCTGATGGTTGTATTCCACTAAATATTACTTTTTTTGACTCGTTATTTTCCATTGATATTCCTCCTTTTTTCAATACACAATTTATAATTGATAATGCATAATTGATAATTCACAATGCACAATGCATAATTGATAATGCACAATTCACAATGCACAATGCACAATTAATGAGGATTCTCTCCCTTTGGTCGAGAATCTTTATTTTATTTGAACCAGTACATAAACTACACCTATATTCGATTGTTTAACTATCGTTTAACTATGGTTTAACTATCGTTTAACTATTGTTTAACTATTGTTTAACTATTGTTTAACTATCGTTTAACTATTGTTCAAAATGCAAATTAATTTACAAAAAATAAAAAAAAACCACAAAAGCAATAGGGCGTCTTAACGCGGTGCCACCTATCTTTACAAAACTTCCTTTGGAAATCTTGCCTCATTAGAGATTTCAAATCCTATTCTTTAACGCAGAATAAACGCTTTGGTTATTTTACCATAGTTCTCCGAGTCCCATTCAGCTAAATCATAACTGTTGCAATTTCACCATCTGCAACTCTCTTTAAGCTTTTTATTTAACTTACTATTCTCTTCACAGAATCATTATGTTTTACTAACACAATAATACATTTATATAGATATTATGTCAAGAAAAAGGATTAAATTAACTTTCTATATTTTCTAAAAATCAAAGGTATATAAATAATCTTACTATGGAATAATAATCTTGATTGAAACATCATAATTAGGAGGGTTTTTATGGCAAAAAAAATTAAAAATAAAAAGAATTTAGGAAAAAAACTTACTAACAACATAAATCCAACTTTTTCTAACACCTATGGTCCTAATGATAGGGGTTTTATGGAACAAAAGGAGCAAATAATACGTTCTGGCAATAGAAATGGATTTACCGATTTACCCGATCCAGTAACTGATGATATAGTTGCAAACAATATTTCACAGTCTGAATTTGATTACACCTATAATGGTGGTCAAGATATTTATGACGAAGATGAATATGAAGATGAATAACCTTTAAAAATATTTTTTAAATGATAAATATCAATTTGCAGTGTTCAATTTGCAATTGTGGATAATTCTCTCCTATCGCCTAAAATCTTTAAGTCCATTAATTAAATTAATTTAAAGATTTTGCATAGCAAAATCATCCTTAATTGCTAATTGCTAATTGCTCATTGCAAATTGCAAATTGCAAATTGCACATTGCAAATCAGTATTTGGTATTTAGTATTTGGTATTTAGTATTTGGTATTAAGTTGTTTATTTTAAATATTGATACTCCACATTTTCAAAAATATCTTTGAGTTTATTTGCATTTTGTTTTTTTCTACATTTCTCACATAAGATATCTTTTGATTTTTTTTCTTCTGAAAGTTTGTTTTCAGCATAATAGTACTCTTCTTTAGTTGCAAAAAATTCACCACATTCAGAACACTTCATCATTTTGAATTCTTTGCCCCATATAGTTCTTACTCCTGCTTCTTCTTTTATTTTTATAGCATTTGTTGGACATACATATGCACACGACCCACAACCTATACATACTTTTGAAGGCTCATCATATGGAGTTGAAATCTTTTTATCTATTCCTCTATTAACAGTTGCTATTGCACTTGTCCCCAATTTTTCACAAGCTCTAACACATAGTCCACAGAGTATACACTGCTCTGGGTTATCAACATTTATGGTTATATTGGGAATACCATATTCGATTCTAAGCTTGTTAATCTCTTCATTTCGAGGTGTTCTATCATAAAGAAATTTTATAATTCTTTTTCTCATTTTTATTATTTTTTCACTCTTAGTTAAAACCTCAATTTCTCTTGTTATTGGATATACACAAGAAGTAACCACTTTAGCTCTGTTATTCTGAATAACTTCTACTATACAAAGTCTACAAGTCCCTAAGCCAGGAAGGGCATCATTATGGCATAATGTTGGAATTTTTACGCCTTCACGCCTTGCCACTTGAAGAATTGTTTCTCCAGCTTGTGCTTCATATTGCTTTCCATCAATTATAATTTTCATGCTATCCTCCTTACTTCACTTTAATCGCATCAAATTTACAAATATTTATACAATTACCACACTTAGAGCATTTTGTTTCATCAATAATATGTTTCTTTTTAATTTCCCCACTAATAGCACTTGTAGGACAATTTTTTCTGCACAAATCACAACCTATACATTTATTCGCATCAATATAAAAAGTAGTTAAGTTTTTACATACTCCAGCCCTACATCTTTTATCTACAATATGTTCAATATACTCATCTTTAAAATATCTAATAGTTGAAAGAACAGGATTTGGTGCACTTTTCCCAAGTCCACATAATGATGCTTCCCCCACAGTTTCTCCAATATTTATTAGTTCATCTATATCCTCAAGTCTACCTTTTCCCTCACAGATTCCATTTATTATCCTGAGCATTTCCTTTATGCCTTCTCTACAAGGAACACATTTCCCACAAGATTCTTGAGATAAAAATTCTAAATAGTATCTAGCAATATCAACCATACAAGTTCTCTCATCCATTACTATCATTCCGCCAGAACCCATCATTGAATCTGCATCACTTAGTGTTTTATAATCAACTTGAAGGTCTAAAAGTTCTTCTGGTAAGCATCCACCTGAAGGTCCACCAATTTGTACAGCTTTAAATTTTTTATTTCCTATTACTCCTCCACCGATCTCATAAATAATTTCCCTTAATGTAGTTCCCATAGGTACTTCCACTAGGCCTGTATTTCTAACCTTACCAACTAATGAAAATACTTTTGTCCCTTTACTATTTTCAGTACCTATAGAACTATACCAATCTCCGCCCTTACATATTATTATAGGTACATTAGACCAAGTTTCCACATTATTCAATACTGTAGGTTGCCCCCATAAGCCTTTTTCAACAGAATGTATATATTTAGGTCTTGGTTCTCCTACTTTACCTTCAATTGATTCCATAAGTGCAGTAGATTCGCCGCAAACAAAAGCCCCTCCGCCTCTAACTACTTCCATATCAAAATCAAAACCACTACCTAATATGTTTTTTCCTAAATACCCTCTTTCTCTAGCTTGCTTTATTGCATTTCTCATATTGTTAACTGCCAGTGAATATTCATCCCTAATATACGCAAAGCCTTTATGACTACCTACTGCATATGCACATATAATCATACCTTCTATTATACTATTAGGGTCTCCTTCTAAAATACTTCTGTCCATAAATGCACCTGGGTCCCCTTCATCACCATTGCATATTACATATTTAGGATAACTGTCAATCTCTGCACAGGTATTCCATTTACGGCCTGTAGGGAAGCCTGCTCCTCCTCTACCTCTAAGACCTGCTTTAAGTATTTCAGGAATTATATCTTCCCGTTTCATTTTAAAAAACACTTTTTCTAGAGCTTTATAACCGTCCCTCTCTACATAATCATCAATACTAGCTGGGTCTACTTCCCCAATATTTCTGAGGGAAATTTTTTGTTGTCTTTTATAGAATTCACTATTTTTATATGATTTTAATCTTTTTTTATCTTTCTCAGAATATAAAAGTTTATCTATGACTTCCCCGTTTATCAGTGTTTTTTTGATAATATCATCAACATCTGATTTTTTCACTTTAAAATATGATATATCATCCGGTTGAATTTTAACAACTGGTCCTTTTTCACAAATACCATTGCAGCCAGTAGATTTTGCTTCTGTTTTAACGCTTATTTCAGATTTTAAGCTACTTAATTTTTCAACAAATTCATCATAAACTTCTCTACTACCATTGGCTAAACAGCCTGTACCACAACATATATAAACTATTCTATTTTTTTTAATATCATTATTCAATTTTATCACCTCTGTATTGGTCGATAATTTCACTAACCTTTTTAGGCGTCATTTTGCCATAATATTTATCATTTATCATCATAACCGGTGCCAATGCACAGGCACCTAAACAACCCACAGTCTGAAGTGTAAACAATCCATCTTCTGTAGTTTCCCCGATTTTAATATTTAAAACCTTCTCTAATTCATTCATTATCGGAGAAGACCCTCTTACATGACAGGCTGTACCATCGCAAATAGTTACTATATTTTTGCCTTTAGCCTTTAGACTTAAAGCTTTATAAAATGTAGCCATACTATAAAGCTTGCTCAAAGGCATATCTAAATAGTCAGCCACAGCATTAAGTGCTAACTCCGGTATATAATTATATTCTTTCTGAATATCCTGTAATATTGCTAATGAATGTCTTTTTTCCTTTGGATATTTTTTAATTATATTATTTATATCAGATAACTGAATTTCATTTTCTCCTGAAGGCATAGTTATTCACCCCTTTACTAAAAATATTAATTCAATGCACAATGCACTTTTAAAGCAATGCACTTTTAAAGCAATGCACTTTTAAAGCAATGCACAATTCACAATGCACAATGCACAATTGAGGATGATTCTCCTCATTCTTCGGAGAATCTTTAATTAATCCATTAAAGATTTTCTGAAAGAATAGAAGAAAATCATCCATAATTGCAAATTGCAAATTGCACATTGCAAATTTACTTTAATAGGAACTAGTAGTTAATAGATAGTTCTTCTAGCTTCTTTTTAGTCGGTACACTGTCTGTTCCCCATCCTCTACCTGCATAGTATTCTTCTAGCATTACATCTAATTGACTTACCATTCCTTTACCAGGTCCTTCAGGAAGAGGTTCATGGAGTAATCTGTAAGGAAGGTTATCATCATCTCTAGTAAATCCTGCCTTTAAGTTCCACATTTTCTCTAAATTCCATATTCTCTCACCTAGTTTAAGAATTTCTTCATCACTACAATCCCAACCTACTCCTGCTCTTATTTGAGAGGAAACCTCTGGTAATCCAAGTGCAAAGGTTGTAAATAAACACATTCCTGAAGAATCGACAACAGCAGTTAAGTCTTGGAATATTTTAAGCCACGTTGCTTTATCTGTTGTTACTGAAGGATCAAGTTTTTGAGGTAATCCTAGTATTTCTGGTGAAATCATATATCCACGCACGTGACAGGCCCCTCTATTAGAAGTAGCATATTCAAGACCAATACCTTGAATTCTTCTACCATCATATGCAGGCATTTCTTGTTTTTTAACAGACATTGATAATTCAGGATGTCCATATTTTTCTGCTAATCTATAGGAACCTAGTGCAATTTCATCCCCAAAGCCTTCTCTTAATGCTGTCATTTTTGCCACTTCTACAATTACATCTGGATTTCCAAATTTCAAGTCCAGTTCAATTTTCTCTCTAGAAATCAATCCCATATCAACTAATTCCATAGCACAAGCTATTGTTGAACCTAATGTGATAGGGTCCATACCATATTCATTACATATAAAATTGGCAACGCATATTGCATCAATTTCTTTTATTCCACAGTCTGCCCCTAGTGACCAACCAGCTTCATATTCTGGTCCTTCTCCCATTATTCCTTTATATTTACCTGAAGGTATTTTAGTAATTCTTCCACATCCTATTGAACAAGCAAAGCAACCTTTTGGTTTAACTTGAAGTTTTTCGTTCATCGCTTCTCCGCCTGTCTCATCTGCAAATTCAAAAATTCCTCCATCTCTCCAGTTCCTAGTTGGAAGTGCACCTGATTCATTTAAAATATTAACAAGTATTTGTGTTCCATAAGTTCTAAGTCCTTGTCCTGTTACAGGGTTTTCTTTTAATTTTTGTCTAGCATCCTCGAATTTTTCCATAAATTCTTTAGGATTTGCAACATTAATTGATTTAGAGCCCTTAACTACAACAGCTTTTAAATTTTTAGAACCCATTACGGCACCTAAACCCGATCTTCCTGCCGCTCTATGCTTATCATTCATTACTGTTGCATATAATACCAATTTCTCTCCCGCTGGTCCTATACATGCAACCTTTGCATTACTATCTGTTTCCTTTAGTAACTCATCCGTTGTATCATACACTGTTTTACCCCATAAATGCTCTGCACCCCTAAGTTCAATAATGTTATCCTTTACATAAAGGTACATAGGTTTTTCAGCTATTCCCTCAAAAATAATTCCATCATATCCTGCAAATTTTAATTCAGGTCCAAAGTATCCGCCTGAATTTGAAGCACCTATTGTTCCTGTCAGTGGAGCCTTTGCAATTACTTCGTATCTGCCTGCTGAGGAAGCTAATGTTCCTGTAAGTGGTCCTGTTAAAAAGATTAGTTTATTATCATGTCCTAAAGCATCTACTTTTGGGTCTACTTCATTTACCATTATTTTCGTTCCAAGTCCTCTAGCTCCAAGATATAATTTTGCATCTTCCATGTTTAGCGGTTCTGTTTTTATTTCACCATTATCCAAATTTACACGAATTAATTTTCCACACCATCCAAACATTATTTATCCCCCTCCTCAAATAATTCTTTAAACTTATCAGCTACAAGTTTCTTTTTGTCTAACTCTGAAGGAGTTGGTTCTTTAAATTCTAACGCATTTGCCGGACATAATTTAACGCAATAAGGATCTCCGCCACACAAGTCGCATTTGACTACTTTCTTAAGCTCAAAATTATAACTCATGTTTCCAAAAGGACACGCATTTATACATAGTTTACAACCTATGCATTTCTTTTCATCAATGAGCACTACCCCATCTTCATTTTTGTAAATTGCTCCTGATGTACATACTTTCATACATGCAGGGTCTTCACATTGCAAACACGTAATAGGTACTGATATAGCTGCTTTTTCATACTGATATACAGTTATTGCAGCATTTTGAGGATTAAACGATTGTGTTTTTGAAAATGAACATGCCATCTCACATGTTCTGCAGCTAATACATTTTTCGGGTGAAATCATTAATACTTTAGCCATTTTCAACTGGTCACCATACTTATAGAGTTTCACCTTGGATACTCTATTGATGCCAGCTTCCACCTCCTTTTTTTATTCGAACTGCTCCTTTGCGCAATGGCAGGCATAAAAATTACTTCTTATACCCTATCGTCTCTAAGGCCAATTTTGGTCAATGGAGATCGGAGTCATTTCAATTAGCTAAAGTTTTATAAATATGTATTTAAAATATGTGATTAATATATATTATTATTGAAAATAATTAGATATGATTAGTAAATTGATTTATTTATTTATTCAGTTTTTTTAACTTTTATTATAGGTATATTATATCATCATTTGATAATATTTACTATTATTGATAAAAATTAAACTATTTATAATTTTTAGTATAATAATAACTCTTCTGAGCCAATTTTCTTAGAAAAGAGAAATAAATCTTGATAATATAATAAAAAACCACAATATATTTTCCTAATATTAAGAAAATTTATTGTGGTTTTTAAATATGTTATAGTATTCACAACCTATTTATAAATCTATTATGTCAAATTCTTGCTCAAGCAAATCTACAAATAGAATTCTTTTACTAAGCAATTTGCCTCTTTTTAAAAGTAATTTTAAGGCTTCACTTACTTGAATTGATGCAATTTGTGCAGGAGTAAATGATGGATTACCTAAATCTACTTTTTCTTTGTTTCCTTGCTTATTTTTTTCACCATTGTATAAAAAATTTAATGTTCTATCTCCTGGAAGAATAGTTGTAACTTGTCCATACCAACCTGATATAGCTCCATGTACCATAGGTATTTCTAGCTTTTCACAAAGTTCTTGTAATAATAATCTTGCATCAATGGAATCCAGTGCATCTACAATAACATCATGTCCCTTTAGAATTTCCTCTCCATTTTCAACATTAAACATTTTATCAATTGGCATCAGTTTTATAGATGAATTCACAGTTTTCATTCTCTCTTCTGCTTTTTTAGCTTTATTCATTCCTAATGCTTTTTCATCTGATAACAATTGTCTATTTAAATTTGTTTCATCAAATGTGTCTCCATCAACAACTGTAATATGGCCTATGCCAAGCCTTCCTAGCATCTCTATTATATATCCACCTAGTCCACCGCATCCTATTACACATACCTTAAAATCCTTTAACTTATTATTTTCTTCTTCACTTAGCATACTCATATTCTTTTCATATCTTTTCTGCATTTTCTATCCTCCTCCTACTGGTGGAAATAGAGCTACCACATCTCCATCTGTAAGTTCTCTATCAAGTTCTCCATCAAACCCATTTATTAAAAGTATTGCTACTTCTTCTACATCAATTTCTAATTTTAATACAATATCTCTTACAGTTGTTCCTTCTTCCAATTCCATTTTCTGCTTTTTCTCTCTTCCCTGTCTAAAAGTTGCAAAAAGCCTTACTTCAACTTCCAATTTATCACCTCCTGTGCTTGTTTTTCTATGAAATACCTATAAATTCACTTACTTATATTCATATATTCATTATTAATGGACACTCTATAATTATCTGAATAATTGGATAATTTTAATTTATTATATCATAAATAGAAAAAATAATGCACATTAAATCAATCCATTAGAATCAAAAATGTTGAGTTTCCTATATTCAACTCAACATTTTTTCATTAGTTTTCTGTTTTAATAATTATAGGATCCATTATTAATTCAAATTTTCCATCTATTACTTCTATATCAGAGTCATTAATTAGATTTTTATGCAATCCATCCTTTAAATCTACTTGATAGCTACCTACCTTAGATTCAATATTAAATACACCAATTAATCTATTTTCTTTTAAAGTGTAGCTAGCCTCAATAACTCCAATTTTTTTCTCATGTTCCAATCCATAAAAACCTTCTTTTAAAATTTGGTTTCTTTTTATTTCAATAAGTTTCTTCATAAAATTTGTGAATTCTTTTTCATCCTTCCAATTCACTAAATCTTTATCAAAAAGACTTGGTTGATTAATATCTTTTACCTCCTGACCTGCATATACTAATGAAGTCCCTTTTTCAAAAAACATAAATGCAGTCCAATTTTTAAGTTCTATTTCATCTTTAACTAAATACGCTGCTCTTGGTTGGTCATGATTTTCAATAAATCTAAGTTTTACATAATTCTCTGGATAAATATAATCTTGAATTCTCTTTTTATCTAATAACTGTTCTAATGAAATTTCACCCTTTTTATACTTCTGAAAATAGCCATATGTATCATAATCATAGCAAATATCAAAAGCTTGAAACATTTCATTATCATTATGAATAAGAACATTAGCTTTTCTCAACTCTTCAATAAAATCCAATCCCGAAGTTTCAGCTAGCCAAATTACATCTTCGTTAATTTTACTAACTTCTTCCCTTGCCTCTAACCAAAATTCTTTTGGTATAAGTGGTGCTACGTCACATCTAAAACCATCAACTCCAATATTTACCCAGTACTTTAATGTCTCAATTTGATATCTCCATAGTTCTTTATTTTTATAGTCAAGGTCTATAATATCTGTCCATTCACCCACTTTGTTGCCAAATTCACCATTTTCTTTTTTATAAAACAAATTTGGTTTTTCTTTCTGTAATCTTGAATTATGGGAAGTATGATTATAAACTACATCTATTATTAATCTCATACCTCTATTATGTGCTTCCTTTATTAACTTTTTAAAATCTTCAAGAGTACCATATTCATCATTAACCTTCCTATAATCTTCAATAGAATATGGACACCCTAATTGTCCTTTTTTATTAACTTGTCCAATTGGATGGATAGGTAAAAGCCAAAGTATATCTATTCCTAAATCTTTTATTCTATCTAAATCCTTAACAACTCCATTAAATGTACCTTCATCAGTATGATTTCTTACATATACAGAATAAATTGTACTATTCCTTAAACTAATATCAGTATTTTTTGCCAAAGTTATTCCCCCCTTTTTTATAACTAGTGTAAAATGTGCAGAGTGGAGTGTGCAGTGATAAATGATTTCCTCATCCCTGCCTTCACTCTTCACATTCCAGATTTCACACTATTATTAAACCTTACTAATAACTACTATAATATATTTCTACTATTTTGTACACACGTTTGCACAAATTTATTCTAAGGATATTTCCCTTTCTACAATATAGAATATTTAATCATTTGATTATAGCCAAACAAAAGAAGACTGCTTATTTAGCAATCTTCTTTCAAAATCAACAATACTGTCCTACTAAGTTTCTCACTTTACTGTAACTCACTTCTACAGTAAAGTTTCCTTTTTCTTGATATGGTATTATCCCATTTTCGATCTCTTTTCCATTCATGATTATCTTATTTTCTTCTGCTTTTTTTACAATTATATTATAAGTTGCTTCCCCTCTTTTGTACTCTATTTTGTATTCTTCCCACTCTTCTGGGATTGCAGGCTCTATAGTAAATCCTTCTTTGCCTTTTAATTTTAATCCTAATATACCTTCAATTCCTACTCTATACATCCAACCTGCAGCACCTGTATACCATGTCCAGCCACCTCTTCCTGTATGAGGTTCTCTTTCGTACACATCTGCTGCCATTACATAAGGTTCAACCTTATATCTTTGACATTCGTAAAAGGATTTTGTATGATTTATAGGATTTATCATATTATAAATCTTCCAAGCTTTATCCCCTTGCCCTAGCTTAGTAAGTGCTAATACTACCCAAGTAGCTGCATGAGTGTATTGACCACCATTTTCTCTTACTCCGGGTACATAACCTTTAATATATCCTGGCTCTAGTTTTGTCTTATCGAAAGCTGGTGTCAAAAGCAATACCATTCCTTTATCATATTTAACAAGATATTTCTCTAATGCATGCATAGCCTCTTCTTTTTTCTTCTCTTCTCCTGCCTCAGAAATAACAGACCAAGATTGAGAAAGTGAATCTATTTGACATTCTTCATTTTCAATAGAACCAAGTGGAGTTCCATCATCAAAATAAGCTCTTCTATACCAGCTTCCATCCCATGCATTTTTATTTAGATTTTCCTTGATAAATTCCTGCATTTCATGGTATCTTTCTGATCGATAATTATCTTCTTTATATTTACATAGTTCCTTGAAATCATCGAGTATTGTATACAAGAACCATCCTACCCAAACACTTTCTCCTTTTCCTTTGTTTCCGATGGTATTCATTCCATCATTCCAATCGCCACAGCCCATAAGTGGTATATTATGTTCTCCAAACTTAAGACCTCTCTCAATAGCCTTAATACAATGCTCATAAATAGTACCCTTTTGGTCTGATGTTCTTGAAACTGTATATTTTTCATCTTCATCTTCTTTTAATGGTTCATCTTCAAGATAATAGGCCTCTTCATCTAATACCGAATAGTCACCTGTGTTCTTAATATAATCAATAGTTACATATGGAAGCCATAATAAATCATCTGAAAATCTAGTTCTTATTCCACTATCCACAACAGGATGCCACCAATGTTGAACATCGCCTTCTATAAATTGCCTTGAAGCTGCATATAGTATCTGCTTTCTTGTTATATCAGGTTGAATATAGCTCAAGGACATTACATCTTGAAGCTGGTCTCTAAATCCATAAGCTCCCCCTGATTGGTAGAAAGCAGTCCTAGACCATAGCCTGCATGCAATAGTCTGATACAAAAACCAACCATTGAGCATAATATCCATAGTTTTATCTGGTGTACTTACTTTTATTGTTTGGAGCATATCCTTCCAATATTTTTTACTATTTTCCAATTCTGTATAAGCTACATTTATATTGGAATACTTTTTAACAACAGAATCGATTTCTTCTCTTGACTGAGCTGCACCTAAAAGCACAAGAAAAGTTTTTTCTTCTCCTTTTTTTAATGTGAATTTACTATTATTTGCTATACACGGATCATAGCCTCCACCTACCTGATTGCTTAATCTACTTTTTCCCATAAACTGAGGTTTTTCTATAGATCCTAACCTACCAATAAATTCACCCCTATCACCTGTAAAGCTCTGACTTCCCGCTCCAATAGTAGATAAATATGCTAAGGTTTCATTAAAATGCCCACTGTAAGGATTTTGAGCATAAATATATTTTTTGTCTTTATCTAGATAAGATGCTATATGAGTTGCTGTTTGCTGTGGAACAACACCAATTACAGTCTGAGCATAATATGAAAGAGATAGTTTTCTATCTTCATCACTATCATTCTTTAATTTAACTATCTGAATCTTTACATTATCCTTCATAGGAACAAAAAACTTAACTTCCCCAACTATTCCATAAGCTGCATGCTTAAAGTTTGAATAACCAAAGCCATGTTCTATAATATATTCTTGTTCATCTCTAATAGGTTTTGGTGTTATACTCCAAAACATACCCATTTCTTCATCTCTAATAAATAGAGCCTCAGAAGTTGTATCTCTTATAGGATCATTAGACCACGTAGTTATTTTATTTTCTCTGCTATTTCCAAACCAAGTATAAGATGACCCACTCTCTGACACATGAAATCCAAAATCGCCATTGGCAATAACATTTATCCAAGGTGCAGGAGTATTATTATTACCTTTAAGTCTTATTTCGTATTCATTATCTTTTAGATTAAAACCACCTATACCATTAAAATACTTCAATTTATCTTTTTCAAATATATGTGGTTTAGTATTACATTTAATTTTAGTTCTAACTAATTTTTCAATTATTTGCTCATTATTTTCTTCTTTTAGATTAGGCTTAATTTGATTAAATACAAAACCTTTATCTCCTTCAATTACAAGTCTAGCGATTGCTCTTATAAGAATAATATCTTCTTCATCCATTGTAGATTTGCTTCTTATAAATACCCCACCTGAAATATTTACTTTATCTCTTGCATGTGATGTATTAATCAAATCTCGCAACGATTCTTGAAGTGGTTGATAATATGCAGTATTTTGAAGATTTAAAATGACTAAATCTACTTTCAATCCTTTTATGCTCCAAAACTCATGTGCACTCAGCATTTGTCTTACTAAGTCCCTATCCTTATCTTCTTTTACAACTACTAAAACAATAGGAACATCTCCTGATATACCATATTGCCATAGAGATTGTTGGCTTCTTTTTACATCTTTAATTATATTACTTCTTTCTTTAAACATTTCATTTTGAAAAATAATCCTAGAAGCCATAACTTGGTACATATTTGCTTGTGGCGATTTTATACCCAAGTAATTCATTTCCACTTGGCTTTGTGTCCAAGCTAATTCGAATACTCTCCTAATATTATTCATTTCTTTATATTTTCTTGCTAATTCTATAATGCCTTCCTTTGACTCTCCTACAGCTGTTGCAAAAGCAATCTTGCAGGTTTCTCCCTGTTTAATCCTAACCCTTCTTCTTATACTTATTATTGGGTCAATTACCGCCCCAACAGTATTTGTGAGAGGTGTATCTCCATCCATTACATTAGGATTATATAAATCTCGTCCTCTCCCTATAAAATTTCTTCTACTTGTTTCATATTGAATATTTCCTATTTCCTCTCCTTCAACTGTTACACACTGCATTATCCATGGATTCTTTCCATCTTTTTCTCTTGGTCTCCTATTTGCTAAAATACAATTTAAAGTGGCTTCATATTCTGTCCTAATAAATAAATTTCCAAATGCAGGATGAACTAAATCTGCATTAAAAGGAGCTAAAGTAATTTCAGAATAACTTGTTACTTCCACAAATTTCGAATTTTCACCATGATTTGTAATAGAAATCATTCTAACTTCTAAGTTATCTTCATTTGATACCGCAATTTCAGTATGTGTAGATAATTCTCCATCTACTCTCCTAAATTCAGCCTTATCTAGAGAAAAAATAGCTTCATATTTATCACCTATAATCTTTAATGGTTGATATGTAGCGCTAAAAATATTCTCCTTTTCTAAGTCTTTTACATAAAAATACATACCGTAGTTATCTAAAGTAACATCTTCTCGCCATCTATAAACGGACATATCATCTAACTTACTAAATCCACTTCCACTATTAGAAATCATAACTGAATAAGAACCATTGGAAAGCAAATGAGTTTCAGGAATACTTGTATCTTCATCATTATATTTCCTGACAACAATATTCTGCTTCTCAGGTACAAAATCATATGCTTCAAATTTTTGCTCTCTTTCATAAACAATCCTCTTTGGAACCTTTTCTTGTAGCAATAACTCTGTTGCCTTTACTTGTGGTACAGAATGGAATCTATTTTGTAGAACATTATTATTCAATACATTATCAAGGGCAAGCATACTCATTCCCTGGTGATGTACCATAAAGCACTTAACAATAGCCTTTCTTTTACCTTTTGGTAGTCTATCTTTTGTATAATCTATAGATTCATATAGCCCATATTTTCCTTCCATTCCCTCACTAATAAGTTTGTAAACATTGCTAATAGCTCCTTTTAAATCTAGTTGCATAGCCATAATAGTTGAATATGGAGAAATTACTAATTCATTTACTAGTCCTCTCTTAAGTCCAATACCTGGAATACCAAAGGCTTTGTATTGATAATTTAAACTTACATCAAAACTTCTAAAAGCTGATTCAGAAATTCCCCATGGAACCCTTCTATTTTTACAATATCTCTTTTGTCCTTCGATTACAGCTCTATAAGTCTCATGCAACAGAGTTTTTGGATAAGTTTTCATAATCAATAAAGGCATAAAATATTCAAACATAGTACCACTCCATGATACTAATCCTTTATCTCTATTCATCACTGCCATAGATCTTCCCAATTTAAACCAATGTTTTTGGTCTATATCGCCTTTTGCGATGGCTACAAAACTAGCTTGCCTTGATTCAGATGCTAACAAATCATAGTAACTTCTTCCAAGAGTATCTTTTTCTATATCATATCCAATTGAAAAAAGCCCTCTCTTCTCTTCATATAAAACTTTAAAATCAGTAGCTTCAGCCATATTATTTAATCTATTTTTTAGATTCTCTATTTTAGATATTATTTTGTCTATTTCTTCTTTACTCTTCTTAAGCAATTTTACCAGTTCTTTAGATACATAAATTTCGTTTTTATCTTTAAATTTAGTCCTATTGACGTCTCTTATTACTTTATCAATCTCATTATTAATATCTGATAAATTGCAAGAAGATATAATCTCTTGTAATCTCTCTGAATAAAGCCCTAATTTCCCTGAACTTTCAAAGAGCAAATCTACCCAAGGAAACACTTTTTGCATTTGAATCAAATGCTTGCTAAGCATATCCTTAACTTTTCCATTCCAATATAGTTCATTTGCTTTTTCTTTTTCTTTTTTACTTATCTTTATACATTTATCCCATACATCTAACAAAATCCTTTTATTTTTCAATAAATCATTTTCTTCATCTTTTAATTCATTCTCAATTGAACTATAATAACCTTTGACTCCTAGTGTATTTTCCAATTCTTTTCTTGCTAATATTATAGTATCTAACAACCCCCAGCTGAAACTTCTATTCCAAACAGGTTTATTTAAATATTCTTCTAAAGCTCTAGCTGTTACCCAAAGATAACCAACTAAATTACCACTATCCACTGTAGATATATATTCTGGTCTCAAAATTTCTTTGGTTTCAGTATCATACCAATTATAAAAATGGCCTTTATATCTACTTAAGCTTTCCATACTAGTCATAGTTTTATCTATTCTATCAATACATTCTAAAATATCTATATATCCCATATCATAAGCAGTTGTATTTGTTATTAACCCCATACCCATATTAGTTGGAGAAGTCCTTTGTGCAACTCCATTAGCAGGATTCTCTTGATAATTGTCAGGGGCTAACCAATTACTTTCTTCATTAAGAAAGTCCTCAAAATAAGCCCAAGTTTTTCTACTAAGTTTCTTAAGTAATTCTTCTTCATTTTTTGAAAGAATATAATTATACTTTTCTAAATCCTTACTTATATAATAAGCTATTGCTGGACTAACTATCCACAAAACGCAAGTCGGTAACATGACTAATCCAGCATTTACGGAGCTAGCAAAAGCTAAAATCAAAATTGCAACACCAATTAAACTACCTGATAGCATATTTTTTATATAATCCATCATGTCCTTTTTAGATTTTTCTTCTACATCTGCTGCTGTTGCCCATTCTAGTAAATGTTTTTTACTAATATTTTTTCTATATATTGTCCTTACAATAGCATCCAACATTAGATATGCATTGTATGGTATAAAACAAAAAATCAAAAATACTTGTTCAGCTATCATTTTCCAGCCTTCAAGCTTACCTGATAAACTAATTCCTTTCAAAGGGGATGCTACTACTTCCGAAACATCAAACAAAAGTGGTGTAATCAAAGCTAAGAAAGCTGCAACAAGCCATTTATCTGTACCATCTGGCAGTACATTAAAAGAAAATGCAGTTAACAAAACAATAGATGGAGTAAGTAAACTTCTTCTTAAATTATCAATTATCTTCCATTTAGAAAGTCTATTAATTGATTCTTTATTTTTAAGCCAATCTATTATTTGCCAATCTCCTCTTACCCACCTATGAAGTCTTTTCGAACTTGAATTATAATATGCTGGATATCCATCCACAAGCTCAATATCAGTAACTAGAGCACATCTAGCATAAGAGCCCTCTAACAAATCGTGACTAAGCACAGTGTTTTCAGGAATTTCATCTTTCAACATATAATTGAATACATCTATATCATATATACCTTTTCCTGTATAAATCCCCTCACCAAATAAATCTTGATATACATCTGAAACCGCCGTAGTGTAAGTATCTATTCCAGTTTCACCAGAAAATATCTTTGAATACAGCGTCTTATTGGCGCTAATATTACTAATGCTTATCTTTGGTTGCATTATCCCATACCCTCTTCTTATCATTTTCTTTCCTTGATATAAATGAGGTTTATTTAAGATATGACTCATGGCGCCGATTAACCCTTTAGCAGTATCTCTAGGCAACTTTGTATCTGCATCTAAAGTAATAATATATTTTGATCCTACCAACTTATTAATATTTCCACTAATAATGTCATAGGACGTGTTTTTATCCCCTTTTATTAACCTATTGAATTCATCTAATTTACCTCTTTTTCTTTCCCATGCAATCCATTTTTCTTCTTTGTCATTAAATTGCCTATATCTACACAAAAAATAAAAAACTTCTTCCCCTTTGTCACAATATTTCTTATTCAAATTTTTTATAGCTTCTAACGCTGTCTTTGCAATTTTTCTATCTTCAGGATTTTCTTTTTTGTCCCAATCTTTAAAATCAGCTAACAAGGCAAAAAATATATTTTCATCACAATTAGCTAAATAGTAAACTTCCATATTAGATATCATTTCCTCTACCTTATCAACAGAATTAATTATAGTAGGAATCGCAACTATTGTTTTCAAATTTTCTCCTATACCATCTTTCAATTCTATTTTAGGAATAAAAGCTGGCTTAGTTAAATGGTTTATGCTCCAATTTAATATAGAAATTACTATTTGACTACAAGGTATTATCAGTAGCAAAGAAGCAATAGTATATCGTAATAAATTTCTCTCTATGTCATTTACATAGCTTGCAAAAATAAAGGCACTCATAGTAAGTAATGTCCCTATAATAATACTACCTATATATAATTGAAATCGGTATTTTCTTGAAAAACTAGTATTAACTTTTATATTGTCTTTATTCTCCCCTAGTCTTTCTTTCAAATCAGCAATACCATCATCTATTAAATAGTACCCTACATGTTTTTTATAGTCTTCATCTTCTAAATACTCTATTTCATTTGCACATTGAATTGCTTTTTTTGCTACAAAAGATTCTGGTCTTTTAATCTTTTTAGCTATTTTTTCAACACTATGTCTATAGTAATCCCTAGTTTCAAAATCCATTTTTTCATATATATTGGATGGATCTTCCCTTAAAATATTTTCAACATAACTTAAATTTTCAAAGCTATCTCTCCAATTCAATCCTTCAACTTGCCTTATTGAATCAATACAATTCCCCATTGATAGTTGATAATTTGCTTGTTTTTGATGTTCTAGCGAAATTATTTTTTCTGAATTTGTTTCTATAAGTTCAAGCTTTTCATCAATCCATACATATATTTCTGAATTATCTATTCCATTATCTCTTAAAACTTTAAGTAATCTCTCTGAAAAATGTGAAGTGAATATTATATCTAATTGTTTAATTTCTTCAAATTCATCCTCAAAATTTTTATTTTGTATAGAGTTAATAATTCTATCTGATATTCCATCTGCTCTTGCTTTTTCCTTTTGAGAATGGAGTATGTTTGCTGTAAGTTTACCAATATTCTGTATCAATGCTACTCTCAGCATAATCGGAAGGGCCCACAACTCACCACTTGATAAAATAGTATTTCTCTGATAGGAGTTAATAAATCTAATAATAGTATTTTCATCTAATTTTCCATCTGTATGAGTAACCATTTCAACAGCTATGTGATATATTCTTGGATACCCTTTCATAAGTCCTTTGTCAATAACGGGAAGTTTTTTATAATACTCTTCCGGCATACTTTGTTTTATATGTTTATATTCCTTTTCGATTAAGTACAAATTATCAAGTAACCATTCCCCTGCTGGTACCACATCTTTTTTATTTCTAACTTCCCTATCAATATATTCGTAACCCTTTAATATATTATTATAGCTTCTATCAAGACTCATCATAATTTTTCTTTTTGAATTAGTTTGTCTTGCTGTTGAATAATCCTTTGCAATCTTTATTGCATGTTTTTCTAAATCTTCATTTCCCACATCTATAACTGGGATATCCTCAAACAAATTTACTTCGCTTCTATTTCTATTAGCAAATATGTACACTACTAAGGATAAAATTAAAATCAATATTGAAAAAATCGCAACCATATAATACATAGTATCCGCCTCCATAAAATTTATTTAAGGGTTTACTCAATGTATTATTCCCAATTTCTTTTATATTAACCCATTTTTTAATTGGAGTATTTTTTTACAGTTTACAGTTCACAACGCACAGTTATTAGCTATCAGTGTGGCATTTTAAAACACACACATTGATAATACCTTCCTAATAATGTATAATACATAATACATAATACATAATGCATAATGCACAATGCATAATGCACAATGCACAATGCACAATGCACAATTATGGATGATTCTCCTCGTTCCTCGGAGAATCTTTAAATTAATTAAAGATTTTGCGTAACAAAATCATCCTTAATTGCAAATTGCAAATTGCAAATTGAACATTGCAAATCGCAAATTGCAAATTTCAATTAAAAAAGCCATTATTTATAACGGGGGTGATTGAATATGATAATTCATATTGGTACTAAAAAAATAGAAACAGAAAGATTAATTCTTCGTAAGTTTACTCCTTCAGACGCAAAAGATATGTATAAAAATTGGGCTTCTGATGATAATGTTACTAAATATCTAACATGGCCTGCGCATGATAATATAACTATAACCGAAAAAATTCTTTCAGAATGGATTAGTAACTACAATAATATAGAATTCTACCAGTGGGCCATTGAACTAAAAGAAACAAGTGAAGTCATTGGTTCTATAAGTCTTGTTTCAATAGACAATAATAATGAAAACTGTGAAATTGGTTATTGTATAGGAAAAGTTTTTTGGAATAAAGGTATTGTAACTGAAGCTTTTTCAGCACTTATAGACTTTTTATTTAATGACATTGGATTTCAAAGAATAACTGGACGTCACGACATAGACAACCCTGCTTCAGGAATTGTTATGCAAAAATGTGGTTTAAAATACGAGGGCACTTTAAGAAAAATCATTAAAAATAGCAAAGGAATCTTGGTAGATTGTAAGTATTATTCTATTTTAAAGGAAGAATTTCAAATCAAAACACAAAATTAAACCAATGCACAACCTTAAACCAATGCACAACCTTAAACCAATTCACAATGCACAATTTACAATGCACAATTGTGGATGATTCTCCTTGTTCCTCGGAGAATCTTTAATTAATTAAAAGACTTTAAAAAAACGAGAAAGACATCATTCATTACAAACTGCATATTATAAATGGCACATTGTACATTATTATTTTTAATAAACTAATTTACATAGCAAAAATTTAAATATCAACAATATCCTAAAACCGTTCGGTATACGGCGTTTCATTATGACAATCTGACTTTCTTATACTGTGAAGATAAACTTATAAAACCATGGTTAATCAATCTTTAATTAGTTATGGTTTTATGTATTATTGGACTTTTGGATACTCTCTAGTAACCTTTTCGTGTGTTAGCATATTCCCCTGCTAGGCGCACATACAAAAAAGCTCAACGTCCAAAGGTCATTAAGCATATGAAATCTTTTAATCTTTTAATCTTTTAATCTTTTAATAAAATGAAGAAATTTTTTAGCTCCGCTAAAAAATTTCCACCTTAATTGTGCATTGTGCATTGTACATTGTGCATTATGTATTATGTATTATGTATTATGCATTTTCTTTATAACTATTTCTTATAAAATTCCCTAAAACATTTATACAAGTAATAATGATCTTCAACTCCACACAATTCCCTAATAGAATGCATTGCTAGCAATGGGATTCCTATATCAACTGAATTTATACCCAAATGAGTTGAATTAATTGGTCCTATGGTTGAACCACCCCTCTCATCTGATCTATTAACAAATTTTTGCATAGGAACTCCTGCTTTTTCACAAATACTCGAAAATACAGCTGAAGAAAAACTAGCAGAAGTGTATTTTTGATTTGCACTTATTTTAATAGCTGGTCCTTTATTTATTTCAGGTTTATTTGTTGGGTCACACTTCTCTTTTCTATTAGGATGTACTGCATGAGCTGAATCTGCTGAAATCATAAATGATCTTGATAAAGCTCTGAAAAAATCTTCTCTGTTTCCTCCTAAAGAAAATACTATTCTTTCCAAAGTATCTGATAACATATTTGAGTCCGCACCTTGTTTTGTAGAACTACCAATTTCTTCGTTATCAAACAGTACTAAAACATTAGTAGCATTAACTTCTTTTAAATCTTTAATAGCTTCTATTGCTGAATGAGCTGATTCTAAATCGTCTAATCTTCCTGAAGATATAAATTCATTATTCAAACCTACTATTTTGCCTTTTTCAAATTCATATAAAAATAAATCAAAATCTAAAATCTCTTCTTTCTCTATATTCAATTCATCTTTAATCAAATTTAGTATCAAATCATTTTTTTCTAATTCTTCATTTACAAGGCCAATGATAGGCAATGTATCCTCTTGAGGATTGAGTTTTATTCCATTATTAACTTCTCTATTCATATGAATAGCTAAATTGGGAATTATCATAATAGGTTTATTTATATTTATTAAGTTTACATCTGGATTAAAAATATCATCACTTATAGTTGTTATTCTTCCAGCTATTGAAAGAGGTCTATCAAACCATGTATTTAAAATAGGTCCCCCATAAACTTCAGTATTCAATTTAAGATAACTTCCGCCTGTTATCATTTCACTATTAGGTTTTATTCTAAAACATGGAGTATCTGTATGAGCTCCTACTATTTTAAATCCATTTTCATTCAATTCACCATTTCCTACTACAAATGCTATAATCGCCGAATCATTCTTGGTAGTAAAATACTTTCCTCCTTTTTTTAAATTCCAAGTTTCCATTGGTGTAATTTCAGAAAAACCAGCCACTTTTAATATTTTTTTTGTTGATTCAACAGCATGAAAAGCTGTTGGACTCTCATAAATAAAATCAATTAACTCATTTGCAAACTCTAAACTTTTAGTCATATATACTCTCCTCCAATACTCTAGTCATCATGTACTAAATTATTAATCCACTTTCTAGAAATAATTCTTTTAATGCCAAATATAGATTTGACTACCTCTTCACTTAAAGTCATCAATACTACTATATATACAGGTAATTTTAGAACAAGTGCTCCAATAAATGCAAAGGGTACACCAACTAACCATACTGCCCCCATTTCAGTATACATAGCATATTTTGTATCTCCACCACTTCTAAGCATACCAACTATGATTAACATATTTATAGTTTTTAACCACAATACAGCTGAAAAAATTCTGAGAATAGTTATTGAATCCGCGCCAACTTTATCGCCTACGTTATACAGTTGTAAAAAGGACGGTGCCGCTATATACATTATTAATCCAAGGAGAGCCGTAAAAGGGATTGCTATAGCAAAGAATTTTTTAGTATACTCAATTACCTTATGCTCATTGTTTTTGCCAATTTCATTTCCAATCATAACACCACTAGCGTTTCCAATTCCAATTGATATAATAAAGAAAATATTTTGTATTGTATTTGCGATTTGGACTGAAGCAATAGCTTCTGTGTTAATTCTAGCATAAGCTGCTGAATATGCAGTAGTTCCTAAAACCCAAAATAATTCATTGATTATAACAGGTATAGAAGTTTTAAAGATCTTAATCATAAACTGGAATGAAAAATCATAGAGTTCGCTTATCTTTGCCGCAAGTACATTTTTGCTATAATAAATTATAGCTACCAATAATATCATTTCTATAAATCTAGCTACCAAAGTAGCTAGAGCAGCTCCTTCAACCCCAAGCATAGGAAATCCAAACTTTCCAAAAATTAATGCATAATTTAGAATTGTATTTATCCCTAAAGATACCGCACTAATATACATAGGAAGTTTTGCTTGTCCAATGCATCTAGTTGAGTACCCATAAACAAGACTAACTGCATTAAATAGATATCCAAAAGCAGTTATTTTTAAATATCTACTTCCAAGTTCAATAACCTCTATATCATTTGAAAACAGACCCAATATTTGTTTTGGCCAAATTATAGCTACTAATGTAAATCCTAAACCAATAGCCACACTTGAAAACAAATTAAGCCCAATTACTCTTCTTATGTTTTTGACATCTTTTTTTCCCCAGTATTGGGAAGTGAAAATAGAGTTCCCACTATTAATCCCAAATAGTACTACCATAAAAATGAAGTAGAACTGATTTGCAAGTCCAACAGAGGCTATACTAGTTTCACCTAATCTTCCAATCATAACGTTATCCACTAAATTTAAGGAAGACCCGATTAATTGCTGCACTATAATAGGTATTGCAATCACTACTAATTTTTTATAAAACTGCTTATCTTCAAATATATTTAAACTCATATTTACCTCGTTCCAATTAATAAAATATTGTTCTTTTTTCTCTAATAGAACTTAATGATAAAAACACTTGAGAAGGTAGATAAAAAAACCAAATGAAATAATTTGATAGTAATCTAATATTCATCAAACCAAAGATCAATACTTCTTTTCCATTAAAATAATTAAAAATCCCTACATTTATATCACATAACAAAAACAATATCATACCAAATCTAACTAAATTATAATTTAATTTTGTATAACTGCTTTTTTTATAAGAAAAAAAAGAAATATAAGTACCCATTATAATAGTAAAAGCGTATAAAGCAATTATTATATTGATCAAATATTCTATTTTAAAAGAATAGTAAAATATCATTATAAACATAGCAAATATTATAACTATAGTATCGTAAATCTTAATTTGCTTTTTATATCCTACTGAATGTCTATATAAATATAGACTTTGTACTATACAAAACACACTAACTCCATAAATAAAGCCACTTCCCCTTAACAACAAAAAATAGTCCGAAATAATTGTAAGAAGCCTCGCTACTAGCAGTATATAGTAATCTTCTTTACTAACATTATTATTTAAAAATGACAATGTCAATATAAAGCATATTACAATACTAATAAATTTCATCATATTAGTATTGTGTCTATGTTCTAGATCCATAATTAAAAATAATATGTATATACTTATTAGAATAAAAAGTAATAATTTTTGAAAAATATTAACTTGTTTACATATACTTCTCATTAAATCACCCTATTGATTTAGTGCATAGTTCACAGATAAATGATAATTCCCCTAAATTGTGCATTGTTCATTTATATACTCTTATTAGTTTTTTGCAAATTGATAATAATTATACCCAAAGAAACTAAAATTAAACCTAACCCAATACCTATAGTCATTGATTCCTCTCTTAAAAATATTAGAGAAAGAATTGTACCTGAAACAGGAATCATAAATTTATACAAAGTAATTTCTCCTGCTTTATTGTATTTAAGTAGTGAATTCCAAAGAGCAAATGCTGTTGCTGATAAAAAAGCTGCATACATGAGTAATCCAAATCCAAAAGGAGTAAAAACAATAGCTCCCCCTTCTAAATTTGGTAAGCCCACTAATAACATAATCAAAGAACCTATAAGCATTTGCCATGCTGTAATCACAACGGCATTTGCTTCTTTAGCTACATACTTTGCCATTATAGTTCCTAAAGCTGCAAAAAGAGTGGCTACAACCATAAATCCTTCTCCAATAAACTTAAATTCAAAAGAAAAATCTCCACTCCAATTTACTGCAATAACTCCAAGAAAACCCGACATTAATCCTAAAATTTTTCTAACAGAAACTTTATCATCTTTATAAATAAAATGTGCTACTAATACAACAATAAATGAAGCTAAAGATGTAATTATAGATGCTTTACTTCCTTTTGTATTTGCAAGCCCTAAGTAAAAAAATATGTATTGTAATGTAGTTTGAAACAGACCCAATACTATTAATTTTGGAATCAAAGTTTTATTAACTTTTAGACTTTTCTTAATAATAAAAATTGAAAACAAAAACAACAATATGGAAGCTAAAAAAAATCTTATCCCTGCAAAAACTATTTTAGCCATCATATCGCTTGTCTCAATTCCAAGCTCTACATAACTTATCTTCAAGACAGGAAAAGCCGTTCCCCATAATATACAAGCAAATAAAGCTAAAATAATAACATATTTTTTATCTGTTAAATATTTAATATTCAATTTAATCCCTCCGTATAATCATTTATATTGTCTAATCCTAGTTAATTTTATCTTTTATTATAAAATTAATCAAGGATAATATAGAATTAAAAAGCAACTCACATTACTAATATTGTTAATATATAACTCTTGACTTTATATACCCCATATAGGTATAATTACTCTTGTCAGATTTGCTATATACCCATAGAAATTTGTAAATAAAAGATACTACTTAGGAGGATTTACAACTTGAAAAAAAGAAAATCACATCAACATTGGTCTTGGATTATTATGATTATGTTTATACTATTATCTATTCTTAATGTTAAATTCGGATTACTTGGACTACTATGTATAGCTGCACCTATATTTCATGCATTTTCAGGTAAAGGCAAAGTTCACTGTTCACATTACTGCCCTAGAGGTTCCATACTTCAAAAATTCTTAAAAAACATCAGTATAAATAATAATTTACCTATAATTATTAGAAAACATGGTAAAAAAGTATTATTAACTGTAATGATTATATTATTTACAATATCCCTAATACATGCTGGTCCTAATATAAACCGTATTTCTTTTGCTATATTTAGGTTCATGACAGCTTCATTAGCTATTGGTATGGTTACAGGAGTATTTTTCAAACCAAGATCTTGGTGTCAAATATGTCCAATGGGATATGCTGCCGAATTAGTTTCAAAAAACATAAAAAGAGCTTAATGCTCTTTTTATTAATCTTATTTATATTTCATTGTCTTTAAAAAAACATTGTCATTTTCAAGCATACCCTCTGCTTCTTTTGCCATAACAGGTTTGCTGAAGAAATATCCTTGAATTTTATCACACTTCTCATTGTCTAATACTTCCAATTGATTTTGTAATTCTACCCCTTCAGCAATAACATCTAAGTTTATTTGATGTGCTAGATGAATAATCCCTGCAGTAATAGCCTTTTGTTTTAAATCCACACAAATATTATCAATAAAAGATTTGTCAATTTTTAAACTATTTATTGGAATCTTCGTTAAATAATTTAACGAAGAATATCCCGTTCCAAAATCATCTAATAAAATATGTATCCCCATTTTTTTTAATTCTTTTAAAATTATTATATTTCTCTCCAATGACTTCATCAAAATACTTTCAGTAATTTCTATTGCTAAATACTCAGGAGGTATATCCAATTCATGAATTATCTTTTCAACTATTTCAAGAAAATTACTTTGCTGAAATTGAATCTCTGAAACATTTACCGAAATATATCTATACTTAAATCCTTTTTCAATCCATTTCTTATTTTGTTTGCAGGCTTCTCTTATCACCCATTCTCCTATGTATATAATCAAGCCAGTCTCTTCTGCAAGAGAAATGAATTTATCTGGCGGGATTAATCCTAGTTTAGGATGTTTCCACCTTAGCAGAGCTTCAAAACTTATAATTTTACCCGTTTTGGTATCTATTATAGGCTGATAATTTAAATAAAACTGCTTATTTTCTAGAGCTTCCCTTAGATATTTTTCCATTTCTGTTCTTTTTAAAATATCAGTAAACATTTCCTTTTCATAAAAAACATATGTATTCTTGCCTTTTCTTTTTGCAATATTAACAGCAGTATCCGCATTTTTTATTATTTCATTAACCTCATTCCCATTTTCAGGGAATAAAGCAATTCCAATACTAGCTGTTACATAAAAACGAAAATCTTTTATTATAATACTATAACTAAATATGGACTGAATTTTTTCAGCAACTTGAATAGCTTCATCTTTTGATTTCAAATTATCCTTCAATACTAAAAATTCATCTCCACCAAATCTAGAAATTACGCTCTCTTTACCAACACAATTCTTTAGTTTCTCGGCAATTTGAATAAGTAGTTCATCACCATATTCATGTCCAAGTATATCGTTTACTTTTTTAAAATCGTCTATATCTACAAAGTACATAGCTCCTTTTCTATTTATATCAATGCTACCTTCCAAATTCAAAGCTAATTGTTTTTTAAAAAAAGTTCTATTAGGCAACCCAGTTAATTCATCATAATAAGCTATATTAAAAAGAGTTCTTTCCCATTTTTTTCTCTCTGAAATATCCTTTAAAGCTGCTACAACTCTAATTGGATTTTTATTTTCATCCTTAACTATTGTTCCATTATCTTGCACCCAAAAATATTCACCAGTTTTTTTTCTAATTCTATACTCAATATTATATTTATCTCTATCGTTTTCAAAACATTCTTTTAAATTATCTTTTACCAAATCTATGTTTTCAGGATGAATTCTATCAAACAAATAACAAGTATTATCTTCTATACTATCATTATCATATTTCATCATACTTTTCCATGTAGTAGAGTAATAAATCTTATCCTTTTTAATATTCCAATCATACACACCCTCATTAGTTGCTTGCAATACCATCCTATATCTTCTTTTATCATTCTGCTGTTTTATATATCTATCAACTGTTTCTACTAGCAAATCTCTAAGATTCATTACCATATCCAAATCAGCCAAAATTTGTTCTTCACTTTTAACAGGAACCTTTTTAATTGCTTCCATAAAGGTATTATTATCAAAATTTAATTCATTTCCTTTATCCCTAAAAAATTCTTCATTAGGTTCTTCCATGAAAAACTGTCCAAAAAAAATATTAGCAATTTTTTCGCCTTCTACAATAAATGGTATTGAGGCAAAATATAATCCATTTAGACATTTACTTAATGCATAAGATTGAATCTCATTCTTTCTTATTATTTCACATTCACTTTTTTTACATTTTTCAGCAGAATATGTGTTTTTCCTGAAAAATTCATAACAAACTTCTTCCATCACAGAATTAATAATTATATCGCCATCTGGATTTAAAATTTTCACAGAGATACCTGTAGCTTTATTAATACTATCTATTAATTTTTGTAGGGATGCTAAATCTATAAGCTCATTAAATTTTTTCATTTCAAGTGACACCTACTTTAATATATTGTATTTTTTAAGAAATTTCTTGTATTAATGTTAGACCACTATATTATTATCGGCAGACTTAAAAATTAATTTATATATTACAAGTTACGGTTATTTAATATAATCTAATATTTCTACAAGAGCAATATATACTGCTTGATTTTCTCTGTCATTAACATCAACCCAAAAATGTACTTTGTCTTCCATATTTTCCTTATATACTTGTGCCGCTTTCATACCATTTTTGAATATAGTATACCCATACTTATTTAAATCACCTTTTAACTCATAGGGATATCCATAAAAACTCTCTATAATTACTTCACCATCTATTTTTTTCACTTTTAATGCTGGTTTATTATAGATTAATAGCAAAAAATACTTATCTAAATCTGCTACTTTGGCCACTTCTTCAGAATTAATTCCATTAATTTTGAAAACCTCATTTTCCTTTCCTTTTAAAATAGTATATTGAGCTAAAATCCCACCATCACCTATATTAAATTTCTCCTCATCGCTTTTTATAAAATCTCTTTTCAACTTAAAATTCATTTTACACCTCCGTAGTTTCTCTAATCATCATTGTATTATATTATAATTGAATATATATTTTAATACAATATTGGCTTACTAAATGATCACTGAATAAATATTTAAAACCTATTCATATTTTTGAAATAGATTTGTTTTATTTCTATGTTATAGTAATATGTGTACAAATATTTACTAAAATTTTAAATATAATTCGCAATTGTTAAAGAAATTTTACATAAAAAATGTTATAATGATAGTGTGATATTCAAAATATTATTTCAAAGGATGGATGCTAAATGAATATTGCTTTTTTCTTAACACCAAAAAATGAAGTTGTATATGAAAAAGCTACCTCAACAATGAGACAAGTATTAGAAAAAATGGAATACCATCGTTACTCTGCAATTCCACTAATAGATGAAAAGGGCCATTACGCTGGAACATTAACTGAAGGTGATTTGTTATGGACTTTAAAAAACTTAGGAATAACTGATTTTAGAGATACTGAAAAAATACTAATAAAAGAAATCAAAAGAAAAATGAACGTAAAGCCAGTTAAAATCAATTCTGATATTGAAAGCCTAATTGAACTTGCTAAAGCTCAAAATTTTGTGCCAGTTGTTGATGACAACAACATATTTATCGGTATAATAAAAAGAAGCGACATCATAAATTATTGCTATAACATGATGTTTAGTAAATCATCCTATAGTAATTTATTTGAACCAGCCAATTAAAAATCGCCCTATGTTGTATAAACATAGGGCGATTTTTTTATAAGAAATCGTAAGGCCTACCCTTATAATTTCTTTTATTTTATTTTTATATTATCACCAAAAACATCTATTGGAATAAAAAATTTACATATTCCTTCTTTTAAAGGAGCTACTTCATTCTGTCCAAAATATATTACTAATTGATTATCATCAGTAAAATAGTATCTTTCAAACACTTCTGTATTTTGTATTATATCTTTAGAATATAATTTTTCATCAATACTATTAGAAATTTGTTCTAATATTTCCTTCTTAATAATTTCTGAATATATATATCCTTCATTAAAAAGGTCTTCTAATTCAATTCTTTCTCCTGTGCTTAAATCTATATTATATGAATTTAGATACTGTAGTTCATAATCTGTCCCCGCGTATTCTTTTATTGGTACCTGCAAACTAAGAATATTATCATTAACTACATTTGCCTTGTAATCTAAATATAAATAATACCCTTTAAAATCTAACCCCATATTATTTTTATCAATTTTTGCAATTTTTATAAGACCGTCCTCAATAGATTGGAAATCATCCCTTAAATAATTATTTATTTTTTTCTCGATACCTTTATCATTTAATTCAATATGCGGCATTTTAATATCTACATTATATACTCCATCTTCTTTATTGTTAATATTCTGTGGCGTAACTCTAACGTCTAAAGTTTCCACTTCCATTTTTACGTATCTATTTAAGATTTCATTCCATTTCTTTTTCCCATCACCTGAAATTGACATGGTCATAATGACCTGTTCATTTTGAGCTAAGTCTATAGAAAAAAAAGCTTTTTTTTCTTCCAATTTATCATCTTCAAAAAAATAGATATTATTTTCCTCTACAATAACATTTATTTTACCTGTAGAAGATATTAGAGCATCTTTTGCATTTGGAAAAATATTTTTTATTTTATCAAAAATATAGTTTTCATTATCATTAAACTCTATACCATAACTTTCATCTACTGTAAATGGAATATACTCTTTTGAAGTTACTGTATAAGTGTCATTATTATAATTAATTTTCTCATTGATTATAGGTATAGCAAGGGTACCTTTACCCTCTTTTCTAATAAGCGCTATAACATTATTATCTACTTTGTCTAAATTACTAAAAACTATTTTGCCATTATTCTCTTCTTGTGTAATTTTATTGTTATATTGTTTTTCCAATTCTTTCTTTGTCAATTTGTATTGTTTATCTATTTTTATTTCATCACTTATTAATATTTCTTCCCTTTTATTAAGGTCAATTGTACTAAATATCTTTACATAATAATCTTTAATATTCTGTGAATTATCACTTCTATACCGGTTTCCTTCAATGCCAATATAATTTTCATCGACATACAATATTTTTTCATTTACATTTTCAATAGGCCATTTTGAGTCCGTTACCATTTTATCTGCTTCTTCTTTAGTATACAGATGCTTTTCTTCTTCCTCTAGATTATCTATAATTAAATTATTAAACCTTTTTTTATAACTATAATCAAAATTAGTATATTGAGTTTTATTTTTTAAACTATTATCTAAAAGTTTTTCTAATTTCATATTATCATTTTTTATTACGTAAAATTCACCATCTATTGGCACTAAAACTTTATCTTTAATTTGCAAACTATTTATTTTACCATCTTTTTCATAAACCCAAAAAGTTCTATAATCTGCACCTTCATCTTCATAAAAAACACTTTTTGTGTCTTTTCTAATTGATAATAAAAATCCATCCTCCATATCTGGTATTATATCTTCATCTATTTTAATTATATTATCACTGAAATTTTCAACTTCATTTCCAACTTCAACTTTATCGTTATCCTTGATTATTTTACCACTGCATCCGTTTATAAATATTATGATTGCTAATATTAATATAAAAATAAATGCACTAGTATTATTTTTATGCATATCTATAAACCTCCAAAGGGTATAATTTAACATTCCTAAATCATTTTTTACAAATAAAGTATATAATATTATTTTTCTATATGGATAACATATTAGTAACAAATACTATTATTCATTTTTTTATTTAATTATTATTATTTAACTATTATTATTTATCATTATATATTATAATAAAGTATAACTAATAAAATTACTAGTTATAAAAAATATTTAAAGTAGGGGTGATTCTATTGGCAACTATACAATTAAGTAATATTTATGCTTCAATAATTAATACTGAAAATAAAGTATCAGAAATGTACCATTTTTTTTCTGAAGAAGTAAAGGATATCGAAGCTAAAAAATTATTCATAAAAATGTCAGAGGATGAAAAAAAGCATAGTGCTATCTATGCAGCTATAACAAATAACCTTCCAGGCAATGAAGTATTAGAAGTATCTGATGAAGATGCTGAATACCTGCAAACATTAATGGATTTAAATATTTTTATTAATGATATTGTAAAAGAACGGCACAAAAAGAATGATGCTCTCACTATTGCCGAAAAAGTTGAGAAAGACGGCATACTATTCTATTCAGAATTGAGTAGACTTTTAAAAGATAGAGCTTCTAAAGAATTTTCTCAAATAATTGCAGAAGAGAAAAAACATTTGAAATATGTTCTTGAAGCACAAAAAAATTCTTTTATCTTTGCTTTAACATTATAATCCATATATATACCAATCATCTTACCTATAACTAAAATGTTTTGTAATATTTTCATTATATTCTATAAAGATTTTGTTTATAAAAATCTTCTCTGCACAAAATATATATATGCTCAAAAAGTTTTACTGCATATAAAGGAGGAATATAATGGATAAATTTGATAGAAATTTTAAATTTGAAGATTTAAAAGAAATTCATGTTGGAGACATACCCTCTGCTAAAAAAGGTATAATCGACAATATGCTTGGTGAAGAAGAGTATAAAGATACTGTACCTGATAAATATCTAAACTCTTATTTAAAAGGTCAACAAATAGGTTCTTACGTTAAGAATGTGCTTAAAGGTGATGAACGAAAAGTTTAATTTATTTCGTGAAAATAAATAAATAAATTAATTAAAGCTCAATGATCTGTCGTCATTGAGCTTTTTTAATTATTTTAATAAGCTTAAACTACTAGTAGTTCATTACACTAGTAACATTAAACCCTTCATCTTTAATTTTAGAAATTAATTCATCACTATCTTCAGAAACAAATCTAAGTATTATTTCACTTTTTGACTCGTTTCCATCATATATACTAATACTATTTATATTAATGTTAAAATCTTTTATAATAGTAGTTATTGAATTTAAAGTTCCTGGATGATCCTCTGCTTCAATAGTGATTCTTGTTCCTGGCTCATCAAATCCCATTATTTTTATAAATGCATTAGCAATATCTGTTCTTGTAAGTATGCCAATCAAAAATCCATCTTTATCTATTATTGGTAATGATCCTATATCTTTATCCCTCATGATTTTAGCCGCTTCTTCAAGCAAAGCTTCTTTGTCTCCTGTAATAACATCTTTCTCCATAACGTCTTTTGCACTAGTTTTGTTCAATAAATAGTTTATTTCGAAAATACTCAAGCTTGTAGCTTTTGAAGGTGTTACATCTCTAAGGATTTTTTCTGTTATAAGACCTACTAATTTTCCACTATCAACTACTGGTATCTGAGAATAACCATGCTTTTGAAATAAATCTAAAACTATGAAAATAGATGTGTCAGGACTTACGGTAATGATTTCTTTTTTCATTTCATTTTTTATATACATTAAAAGACCCCCTTCTTTTCCATTTTTTTCATATATATATATTATTATAATACTTTGAATTACTATTGTCAATATTCTAAATTTTACATATATATTTTAATATATACTCGATATAAATTGTAAATAATTAATATTATAATAATAAATTTATGCTTTTAACTATTAATTGTTATTTAAATATATACAAAAAAGTAGCATAAATGCTACTTTTCTATTAAACAAAATATTTAATAATCCTATTTTTTTATCTTAAAGGAGCTTCTAAGTGAAACCGTTCTGTTAAATACTAAAAGATTGGCTTCACTATCATAATCTACACAAAAGAAACCTTTTCTAACAAATTGAAATTTGTCACCTTTTACTACTTCTTTTACATAAGGTTCTATTTTAACATTCCTTAGTATCTCTAATGAATTAGGATTCATAACTAATTCTTTCTCTTCATCTTGTTTTTCTTCATTCTCAATCATTAAATGATCTAAAAGCCTTACTTCAGCCTCTATTGCATGTTCCTTAGATACCCAATGAATTGTTCCTTTTACTTTTCTTCCAGTAAAACCACTTCCACTTTTTGTTTCTGGATCGTAAGTACAGTGGATTTCAGTTACATTCCCATCTTCATCTTTAATGATATCTTCACAAAAAACAAAATAAGCTCCCTTTAATCTAACTTCTTTTCCTTTACTTAACCTAAAATATTTTTTAGGTGGGTTTTCCATAAAATCTTCTCTTTCAATGTATAATTCTCTTGAAAAAGGAACCATTCTACTTCCCATCTCTTCATTCTCAGGATTATTTTCAATCTCAAGCATTTCAACCTTATCTTCTGGATAATTTGTAATAATAAGTTTTATAGGATCTAATACCGCCATTACTCTTGCTGCTTTCATTTTTAAATCTTCTCTAATACAATGCTCTAACATAGCAATATCAACTAAACTATACCCTTTTGCTACTCCAATTCTATCACAAAAATCTCTAATTGCTTCAGGGGTATATCCTCTTCTTCTAAACCCTGAAACAGTAGGCATTCTTGGGTCATCCCACCCTGAAACATATTTTTCATCTACCAATTTTTTTAAATGTCTCTTACTCATTACTGTGTTTGTAAGATTTAATCTCGCAAATTCTATTTGCCTTGGTGGATTTTCATATTCTAATTCTCTTAAAAACCAATCATACAATGGTCTATGGTCTTCAAATTCCAAGGAACATAAAGAATAAGTAATTCCTTCTGTAGCATCTTCAAGTGGATGTGCAAAATCATACATAGGATAAATACACCAATCATCACCCGTCCTAAAGTGAGTAGCTCTTTGTATTCTATATATAATTGGATCTCTCAAATTTATATTTGGAGAAGACATATCAATCTTAGCTCTAAGAACTTTAGAACCATCTTCAAATTCACCATTTCTCATTCTCTTAAACAAATCTAAATTTTCCTCTATAGTTCTATTCCTATAAGGACTTTCTTTTCCAGGCTGAGTTAATGTTCCTCTATATTCTCTCATTTCTTCATGAGATAAATCACAAACAAATGCTTTCCCTTTATTAATCAATTTTATAGCACATTCATAAAATGTTTCATAATAATCAGATGCAAAAAACATTCTATCTTCCCAATCATATCCAAGCCATTTAATGTCTTCTTTTATAGACTCAACATATTCCATATCTTCCTTTGCAGGATTTGTATCATCCATTCTTAAATTGCATAATCCATTATATTTATTAGCTGTACCAAAATTTATTGCAATAGCTTTAGCGTGACCTATATGCAAATAACCATTTGGCTCTGGTGGAAAACGAGTGTGTACTTTCACTGTAGGGTCTGCTTCAATTTTTTTATCTATAATATTATGGATAAAATTTGACGAACTATTAATATCAACTTCTACCTTATTTTCTGTCATTAGACTTCCTCCCTTTTCAAATCATAGCAATCTATATATAATATATAACCTATGATATACCACAGACAAATAAATTTCAACATAAAGGTCTATACTTAAGGAATATATATGTGTTTTTTTTAATATAATAGAAAAACTGTATATAAAGTCTTCCCACAGGAATTCAAAATATACAGCTTTTTACTAAATATAGTATAATGTTATTTACCTAAAACCATTCAACACCATTAACTGAAATACTATTGAAAAAACCAAGGTTTGAAAGGGAAAATCGAACAACTTCTTTTAAATCTATTGTCTTCCTAATATAGATATTAATTCCATCAATTTCATATAAATCAAATTTTTTTAAGTCTATTTCATTTGGTTCTTTTATTGTTACCTCCGGTAACGAAGTGCCACCTCAACATACTTTAGTGCCTATCTTATCTACAGTAATTACATTAGAATTTTTTTTATCTAAAAACTTTTTTACTTTCTCTGAAATTTCTATTCTCATAGCTCGCTCCTTTATCAACTTAGTTTTATTCTATTAAATACATTATAAACTAAATCAAAGAAAAAATCCAGCTAACTAATAATTATTTTTAATTAATATTAATTGTTTTTAGTGTTGATTATTTTTATTATTAATAAATCAACCTACTATTTACAATTTTTACTTGCATGCCTAATGGAATAGTAATAATAGGCTTGCAATGTCCTGATTTGAGATTATATAAAACCGGTTTTTTAAGACGGCAAAAAAATTCACTGAATATATTTGTTAATTCTTGTACTTCTCCACAATCTTTAAAGTCTCCTAAAATTATTGCAGCAGCATCTCTTAGTTTACCTGCTAATCGTAGCTGTGTTAACATTCTATCTATTCTATACACTTCTTCTCCAACATCCTCAATGAACAATACTTTTCCTTTTGTGTCAATTTCAAAATCCGTACCTAATGTAGATACTATCAATGATAAATTACCACCAGTTAGAATTCCCGTTGCATTGCCACTACAAAGAATTTTAAGATTATTTATATATTCTATTTTTTTATTACAAGTCATAATCACATTATCTATAAAACTATTTTTAGTCTCATCCTCTATATCAAACATATTAGAAGCTACCATAGGTCCATGATAAGTTATTAATTTTGATTTTTGATTGATTGCTATATGCATGGCAGTAATATCGCTAAACCCTACGAATACCTTTGGATTCTCTCTAATATTTTTATAATCTATTTTATCAAGTAATCTTAATGTACCATATCCTCCTCTTGAGCAAATTATACCTTTAATTCTTTTATCTGCAAACGCCTCATTAATGTCACTAACTCTTTCAGAATCATCTCCAGCTAAATAGCCATTTCTATAAAAACAGCTTTCCCCTAATTCAACCTTCAATCCCCATTGTTCAATTATTTCCTTCCCTTTATAAACCTTTTCCTTATCGGCTGGTGAAGCCGGTGTAATTACCTTTACAATATCACCCTTTTTTAGTTTTTCTGGTAGAATCAATCCGTATCACCCCCATAATTAATATTTATACACTTTAATTCTTCAATAATTGTGCATTATTAATTGAATTATTGGCTCACCTATATTATCACAATTTAAATCATCTTTTATCATCTGTATATTTTTTTTCATTAAGTCAATTTTTTCAGGATGCTCTAGCAAATCTTTTATTTTATCTTTTAAAACTTTTTCTCGTTTTTCTACAAATCCAATTTCTTTTGATTCTATAAAATTAGAGTTGTATCTTTCTTGCCCTATTTTAGGTTTTTTTACTATAAGCGGTAATTGCCTACTAATAGCTTCAAACAACGTTATTCCACCTGGTTTTGTTATTAATAAATCATTTTGATCCATAACTTCCCATATATCATTAACATATCCATGTACATTTATATTTTGATTGTTTTGTTTTAAGTTTTCATATAATTCCTTGTTATGCCCAGTTATAACTGTAACATTTGCCGCCTCTAAATTATCCAACCAACTAAAAAAACTATCACTAAGATCAAAAAGTCCTCTAGCTCCACCCATTAACAATATTCTTGTTTTATAGTTTTCATCTGCATGCCTTCTTTTTTCATATAGGTTATTCTCATTGTCGTATATAAATTCTTCTCTTATTGGTATACCTGTAACTATAATATTTTTTTCACTTATATTATTTGCAATAAACTCATCCTTTATAGTACCTGATGGCAAAAGATATAAATCCGTTTTTGGATGAACCCACTCATAACTAAAAACAACGTCTGTAACACATGTAACTAAAAATGATTGTGTTAAATCCTTTTCTTTTAGTTTTGATATTACAGCTGAACATACTGGGAAAGTAGATACGATTACTTTAGGTGTATACTCCTCAATCAATTCTAAAATCTTTGTGCATTGAGTTTCAAAAATTATATTAGTTATAGGATTTTTTTCTATCTTCTTTTGTGCGTAATAGTACATATTGTATATAGCTGGGAAATGATCTGTTATTACCTCATATCCCTTATAATAATACTCTGCTATATTTGGGGTTATTATATTAAAATAATCTACTATTTCAACTTCTAAATTCTTTTCATCAGAAATTAAGCTTTTTCTTATAGCTTTTGCAGTACTATTATGTCCTTCTCCAAAAGAAGCTGATAATATTAGCACGTCTACTTTTTTCATTATATTATCCTCACTTGCTACAATTTATATATTTACTTTTTTAAATAATTCCTTTACTTTTTTAGTTCTAGATGCATTAATCTTTATTTTCCCACTATAATTCGCTATTAATTTTTCTGATACTTCCACAAAATTATCTAGAGAATAGTTTTTTCTTATTTTCTTAATACTGTCTTTCATATCATCATACATTTGCTCGTTATTTACTAATAAATCTATCATTTCATTGATATTATTTGTATGTTTCAATTCTAATGCTGCTCCACTTTCAACCAAAAATTGAGTATTTTCCTCTTCTTGACCTGGTATGGCAAATGGTATTATCATCGGAATTTCTTTGTTTATAGCTTCAGATACTGTTAAACCACCCGGTTTTGTAACTATTAAACTATGTTTCCCCATAAGCTCAGGTATACTTTTTGTAAATCCTAAAATAATAATATTCCGTCCTTTATATTTTTCATGTAATTTACGTTCTAATTTTTCATTTCTTCCACATACCACTGTTACTTTGGGATGATTAATATTACTCATTATGTCTTCTAATATATCTTCCATTGCTTTCAAACCCATACTGCCACCCATTAAAAGTATAGAAAACTTGTCTTCTTCACTTTCTTTTATTTCATTTTCACATAAAAATTCTTCTCTTACAGGTATTCCAAATGGGTAAATTTTTTCTGCAGGAATTCCTTTATTAATTAATGTTTCTTTTGTATAAACGCTACCTGTAATATATGCATCAACATTATGATCCACATAAGTATAGTGAGCTTTAAAATCTGTTACCACAGAAATAAAAGGTATCCTTATAATTTCTTTCTGCTTTAATCTACTTATAACGGAAACTGATAATGGATGTGTGCCAACTATTAAGTCAGGCTGTGTTAAAAATATTTCTCTCATTATCTTTTTTTGCACTATAATAAAAAGTCGTTTAAAAAGTATATCATTAATAGATTTTTTATCGCTCATTTTATAGATATTTCCATAGATTTTAGGATAATACTTAGCAAGTATTTCATATCCATCCACAATAAATGAATTCATAATCATTGTAGTATTTTTTAAAAAATCATACTTAACCGCATTGTATCCTATTTTCTCATATTTTTTCTTTAAACTATCGGCAGCTTGGTTATGCCCTTCTCCTGTAGATGCAGTTAAAACTAGTACTGTCTTCATATAAAATTACCTCCACCATTTATAGGTTGATATGTCTTAAAATACTCCCATATTAACTATTATACTGTATTTTGTTAATTAAAATTGTTAAATTTTAATAACAAATTACTTGAATTATTCTTTTTTAGTTAGTATATTCTGGTAAACATTATTGCATCTATTATATTTTTACCAATTTTTATGTTATAATACCTATAAATGTTTTCTGTCATATCTTAAAAAAATTTGTATTTAAATCTAAAATACGGTAGAATAATAATGTTATAATATTAATAATCTGTATATGAAAAGGTTTTGGAGGTATGTTTATGACTATAAAACTTTATGAATCTAACCCCTATAAAAAAGAGTGTGTTAGTTTAATTGAAGAAATAATCCATCGAGAAAACAAAATATACGTTACTTTGGATAAAACTATTTTCTTCCCAGAAGAAGGAGGTCAACTATCCGATAATGGTTATATAGACGATATTAGAGTTATTAACGTATCAATAGAAGGTAGTCGGATTTTACATGAATTAGAAAAGGAACCTCTACATAGCGAAGTTACATGTAAGTTAAATTGGATTAAAAGATTAGACCATATGCAACAGCATTGTGGTGAACATATCCTATCAGCTGCTTTTTTAAAACTTTTTAATGCTCCTAATTTAGGTTTTCATATGGGAGAAGATTATGTAACTATAGACATAAATCTTGAAAATGTTTCTAAAGAAATGATTTTTGAAGTGGAAAATTACTCAAATAATGTAATATTTGATAATATCGATATTGATATTTTTAAAGTTGATAAGGATAAAGCAGATAAACTACCTTTAAGAAAAGAACTTAAAGTAGAGGAAGATATTCGAATTGTTCAAATTAAAGATGTAGATATAGTCGCTTGCTGTGGAACTCATCCAAAACGAACTGGTGAAATAGGAATTATCAAAATCTTAAAAACAGAAAAATATAAAGATTTAACAAGAGTATATTTCAATTGTGGAATGAGAGCTCTTAAAGATTATCAAAGTAAGCATGAAATAGTGACAAATATTAATAGAATTTTCTCTACTGATGATAACTCAATATTAGAAAAAATTATAAAGAATGAAGATAAAATTAAAACTCTTAATAAAGAAATTAAATTATATAAATTTCAAGCCTTTCAATACGAAGGAGATGCTTTAATAAGTTCATCTAGCAATATTATTGTTGATGGTTCAGAAATACCTATTATTAAGAAAATATATTCTGATAAATCTTTTGATGATCTTCAAGACTTAGCACAAACAATACTAAATAAATTTTCATGCGTTGTATTTTTTGCATCTAATAAGGATAACAGAGTTATCATGATGCATGACGGCACTATAAAAATACATTGTGGTAAAATATTTAAAAATGACTTGTCCACTTATAATGGTAAAGGTGGCGGTGGTGATAAAATAGCTCAAGGAATTTTTAAAAACAACGAAGATTTAAACAATTTTTTTGAAAATATTAATTTTGGATAGTATATTAGCTATTTAACTAATTGTGTTATCACTTAACATTATCTTATATATGCGTTTTTCAATATTTACAATACTATCATTATCTAATCTTCTACTATTAAGAGGTGTATTATTATTAATAATCACCTCTTCTTTTGATGGTTTCGAAGACATTATTACTATCCTATCTCCTATTTGTATAGAGGATTGAATATCATGAGTTACAAACATTACAGTCCTATTCTCTTTCTGCCAAAGTTTCTTAAAGTATTTAATTAAATTAAATCGTAATTGTAGGTCTAGTGATTTAAATGGTTCATCCATTAATAATATTTGTGAAGGAAATACAAACGCCCTTGCAAGTGCTGTTCTTTGTTTCATTCCACCACTTATTTTATTAGGATAATAATTTTTATATTCTATCATACCTACGCTTTCTAAGTATTCTTCTACTTTTTCTCTTCTCTCTTTAGAATTTTCAATCTTATTTTTAACTACAAACTCAACATTTTCAAAAACTGTTTTCCATTCTAATAATCTAGGCTCCTGAAAAAGATAAGAAATCTTTTTACTTTTATCTACTATAACTTTGCCCTCATCATATTCGATCAATCCCGATATAATATTTAACAATGTAGTTTTACCACACCCTGACGGTCCAAGTATAGATACTATCTCATTTTTGCTAATATTCAAATTCAAATTCCGTAAAATCCACTCGTCATCATATTTTTTCCCTAAATTATTTATTGAAAACATAGTTTATCCCCTTACCTGGTAATTTATTGTTAACTCCTATTTTATTACTAACTGAATAATCAATTTAAAATTATTAATGAACAATGCACAATTATGCATTGTTCATTGTGAATTGTGCATTATCTTTTTTTTACTATCTTACTGTTTGAAAAACAATGAAACTAACTTATCAAAAATAACAGCTATAACAATAAGAATAATGCTCCATGCAAAAACTCCTGCCATATCTAGATTTATCTTTTGCATATAAAGACTTGTACCCATAGCATATTTAGGCTGTCCTAGTACTTCTGCTGAAATCATTACTTTAAAGCATAAACCTAGAGCAGCATTTATTCCTGCAAGTAGATAACTTTTTATAGATGGAATATATATATCCTTTAAAATAACAATTTTTTTAACATCATAACTTTCAGCCATTTGTATTAACTTTTCATCTGTTTGGACTATTCCTCTGTATACAGAACTATACAAAATAGGAAATACAACTATAAAACCAATTAGAACAGGAGCTCTCTCCCCACCTAACCATATTAAAGCAAGTATTATAATTGCCATAGTTGGTGTTGACCTTATAATAGATATAATAGGTTCTATTATATGAAAAAGGTTTTTAAATAAACCTGATAAAGTTCCAAATATAAGAGCAAAAAAAAGAGAAAGAAAAAAACTAATAAAAGTTCTTTTAAGTGTTGAAAATACAATAATAATAAAATTTTTACTTTGAATTATTTTTATAAGTGAACCAAAAGTAGCTCTAGGGGTAGGGATAAGAATTTCCTTATCCACCCCTAAAGCAGTTATTTGCCATAAAATTAAGATTACAATTAATACGTAAATACTGAAAAGCTTCTTATTTTTTATAATAGAAGTTTTCATCTGGTAGTTTTCCCCCTATTGAATCAGCTGAAAAATCCATTAAAACTTGTAGATACTCATTTATAGCTTCTTCTGCATCTTCTGCACTAGTATATGAAATATTAGAGCCTATTAATGACATAGCTACTACAGCTTTTGGAGTCCCAATTTCTAATTCTTCTGCGTATTCTCCTGCTTTTTCAGGATTCTCATTTAACCAAGCAATACTATTTTCTAATTCATTTAAGAAATTATCAACAGCTTCTGGATTATTTTCAATAAGTTCATTTTTTATTAATATTGACGCTTGTGGATATCCATTGTCAGTTCCTTTTATCTTATTCCACTCTTCTTGAAGATCAATTACTACTTTTGTATCTTCTTTTTTAATTTTCACTGTAGAAAGCATTGGTTCTGGCATCATACTAGTTTTAATACTTCCTGAAATATACGCAGGTGCTAATTCTGTAGACCCAGCCATATAATTTATTGTAACATCTTCGTCTGGATTAACTCCATTTTCTTTCATCAAATATCTAAGTAAAATATCAGGTGTAAGCCCTTGCCCTATTGTAGTAATCTCTTTTCCTTTTAAATCTTCCCATCCATTTACTTCTTCATCAGAAACTATATATAAATTACCACCTATAACTGTTGAAGCTAATTTATATTCTAAATCTTTATTGTATAGCTTAGCTGCTAAATTAGTGGGAACAACAGCAATATCCGCTTCACCTGAAGTTAACTTTTCAACTAAATTATCAGTTGTTAAAACCATCTCATATTCAGTTGTTACATTCTCTCCAATTGTTGGTTCTTCTTTCATTAATTTTAACATACTTAATGTAGGACTTCCAGCTGGAGTTACCACTTTTATTTCTAATGACTCACTTGTTTCGTCTTCAACTTTTGAATCTTCCTCGTTAACTGCTGTATTGTTTTGGGTATTGTTTTGGGTATTATTTTGTGCGTTTTCTTCATTACTAGCATTTGTACCACATCCAGCTACAATTGCCATTATTAATAATACTGATAATAATATTGATGTTATCTTTTTCATTTAAATTTCCCCCTCTTTTTTTGTGAAACTAGAGTGCTTTGTAAAACATAAAGTGCAATTTGCAGAGTGCAGAGTGGAGTTAAAATCTTAAGGGATTTAAACCCTTAAATCCCTTAAGATTTTACTACTTGATATTGAAAATATCAACTCTATCTTTGCATATACTCTCATGTTATATAATAAAAATTATACTTCATTTATTATTGACACTCCCGGCACTTACTAAAACATAGGCAATAAAAAAACTTCCCTTTTAAATAGGAAGTTAGTGTACATAAATATGCTAAATACTAAGATACAAACTATAGTAATAACTAGACTAATATAGTCACTAGTTTAGTATTATAATATATCTTAATATCCAAAATGCTATTTCCAACTTCCTTTCAGATCAGATCAACTTCTCTGTTAGGTAAATGTTTTTTTATTAACAAACGGAAAAACAATACTGTATTTCCATCTGAATACTTCTAAATTTTATCAAAACTATCCTTTATTGTCAACATGTAAAAGTATAGTGCACAGTTCATAGTTATGGATAATTTTCTTCCTTCGTCAGAAAATCTTTAATTAAAATAAAAAGGATTTTTTAGCTCCACTAAAAAATCCTAACCTTAATTGCAAATTGCAAATTGCAAATTATCTCTTAAATGCATTGCAAATTGCACATTGCAAATTATCCCTTAAATGCATTGCAAATTGCAAATTGCAAATTGCAAATTATCTCTTAAATGCATTGTGCATTGTGCATTGAAATTAAAGTACTTTACTCAAAAACTCCTTTGTTCTACTATTCTGAGGATTATTAAAAATTTGCTCTGGAGTTCCTTGCTCTGCAATCATTCCATCATCCATAAAAATAACTCTATCCGCAACTTCTTTAGCAAAACCCATCTCATGGGTTACAACTACCATAGTCATACCCTCTTTTGCAAGTTCCTTCATTACAGCTAAAACTTCTCCAACCATTTCAGGATCTAGTGCTGATGTAGGCTCATCAAAAAGCATTACATCTGGCTCCATAGCAAGTGCTCTAACTATTGCAATCCTTTGTTTTTGTCCACCTGAGAGTTGTCTTGGAAAACCATCTATTTTATCAGCTAAATTTACTCTTTCTAACAATTCATTAGCTTTTTTTATAGCATCTTCTTTGCTGTAATTTTTAGCTTTCATAGGAGATAAAGTAATATTATCTAATACGGACATATGAGGAAAAAGATTAAATTGCTGAAAAACCATCCCCATTTTTTGTCTTATATCATTAATATTTATATCTTTATTTGTAATAGAAATTCCTTCAAAAATGATTTCACCTTCTGTGGGTTCTTCAAGCAAATTAAGACATCTTAAAAAAGTACTCTTCCCAGATCCTGACGGTCCAATAACAACAACCACTTCACCTTTTTTAATATGCGCATCGATTCCTTTTAATACATGTAATTTATCAAATTTTTTATGTAAATTAGTAACTTTAATCAACTCTACTCAACCTCCTTTCTAGAAGTTGTACTAGTTTAGATATTATAAATGTCAAAATCAAATAAATTATTGCAGCACCTATTAAAAACTCGGCATAATAATAAAATTTTGCTCCCATTTTTCTAGATGCATTCATAAGTTCTCCTCCGCCAATTGCTGCTACTAAAGAAGTATCCTTCAAAAGAACAATAGCTTCATTTCCAAGTGGTGGAATTACATTTCTAAAAGCCTGTGGTAATATAATATATCTCATAGCTTGATTGTGCGTAAGGCCTAGTGACCTTGCTGCTTCCATTTGCCCTTTTTCAATAGATTGAATACCAGACCTAATTATTTCTGCAACATAAGCACCACTATTAATTCCAATACCAACAGTACCTGCAATTATTGGATTCATAGATAAAGGTATTCCAAAAATCATTCTGAATAATTGTGGTACCCCTAAGAAAATAAATAAAATTTGTAATAGCATAGGTGTTCCTCTAATAATAGTTAGATAAAAACCCGAGAAAATATTTAAAATTTTATTTTTTGAAATTCTTGAAAGACCAACAATGACACCTAACACTAACCCTAATATCAAAGCTCCGGCTGTCATTTCAACTGTTACTACTGCACCTTTTAATAAAAAGTTTCTATATTCCCATACTTTAATTAATCCTTCCAAATATGACAACTCCTCTTAACCTCAAAAATAGGGCAATAAATTTGCCCCATTTTAAACATTTTATTATTTTGTATTTCACTTTAAATAATATACTATTTATTCTTCATTTTCAATTACTATATTATTCAATGCCCCATGTTTGTTTTAACTCATCAATGGTTCCATCTTCTTTTAATTCTACTATAGCTTTACTAATTGCAGCCGTTAAATCATCATTTCCTTTTTTTATAGCTACAGCTGTTTTTTCTACCGTTAAAGGTTCTCCAACTATTACAAACTCATCATTTTTTGAAATATATTCTTCTGCTACAGTTATATCAGCAACAGTAGCTTTTATTGCTTGGTTTTTAAGCATTACAAAACCTATATTAAAATCATCAAGACTAGTAACTTTTGCGCCGTCTATAGTTTCAGCTGCTGCTTCACAAGTAGAACCTATACCAACTGCAACCTGTTCTCCATTTAAATCTTCAATAGTTTCAATTCCAGAGCCTTTATAAGTTACTACTACCTGACCACCTTCTAAATAAGGTTCAGAGAAGTCAACACTTTCTAATCTTTCTTCTGTAATTGAAAATCCTGAACATCCTACATTAACTTGCTCACTTTTAACTGCATCAACTATAGTGTCAAAAGCCATTTCCTTAATTTCAATTTCTACTCCTAATTTCTCACCAACAGCCTTTATTAAATCAATATCAAAACCAACTATTTCACCATCATCGTCAATTGTTTCAAATGGTGGATAATCTGGAGAATTACCAACTGTCATAACTCCTTTTTCTTGTATTACTTCTAAAAGAGTTTTCTCTACCTCTGCAGTATTTTCTTCTGCAGTATTTTCTTCAGCATTTGCATTTGAATTTGCATTTGAATTTGTTCCACACGCTGTTAACCCAACTAATACTGTAGTAGCTAGCAAAACTGCTACTAATCCTTTTATCTTTTTCATTATACTTCCCCCTTAATTTTCAATCTACATCTCGTTGCTATTATACATTATATTGTATATTTATGCAATGCTTTTTAGAATTATTCTTTGAAATAAACACACTGAAACATAAACTACTAATTATCTATATTGATATTCCCTGAAACAGAACTACATTTTATATTATACTGGCCATTACCAACCTTTCCTTGTATGTTAGTTTTAGAATTACTATTAAATGATATGGGTAAATCAGAGTCTACTTCTCCAGACACAGTATTTAAATTAAATGTAAAATTGCTGTCATCAGGAACTTTAATACTTAATTCTCCTGATGTAGTATTAAAACTAATATCATTGAGTAATTCTTCGAAATTTACTTTCACATCTCCAGAAATTGTTTGAGCGTAAAGTTCTCCCTGTAAAGACTCAATTGTAATATCACCTGATACAGCCCCTATTTTAAGTTCTTCAACTTTAATTTCTCCAATATCCAAATCTGATGACACTGTATTTATTTCAATTTTCCCGTTGTAATTTTCTGGCAATTCAATTTCAAGAACAGTTGCTAAAGTAATAGAATCAAATTTTGTGCTATTTAAATATTTAACTTGAATTACCGCAGTTTTACCTCTTTTACTAACTTCTAGAGTTGGTTTTTCTTTTTCATTTCCAAAATAAGTTCCTTTAAATTGGACTTTTAATTTTTCTTCAGGCACAGTTTCAATTTTGATATCTGTACTAACACAATTAATTTCTATAGTCTCTATTTCACCAATATCAAGTATACCTTTATCATTTAAATCTAATTTATAATTATCATCATTATCTATATCAATAGCTTCATCATATTCTTCTGAACCTTTCCATATCTGATCATTAATAATACTCTTATATACTATGAAAAAAAACCAAATACATCCCAAAACAAGTGCTAACGCAATAATAAGTATTCTTATAAATCTTTTGTTTTCAAATGAATCCAAATTCTATCTGCCTCCTCGCACTCAATCTTATTTTAAAAAATCATTTACACATTCAACTAAAATTTTGTATTATAAATAAATATTAATACTTAATCAATAAAAATAAGTAAATAAATAGTTACACTTTTTTTAATTATATGATACAATCGTATAATTATAGTAAAAAGATAATGCACAATGCACAATGCACAGCATTCCTATATTAAGACTTTTTAAGTGTTGAAAAATAAATATCCTCCTGTTAAAATACGGAGTATC
>NZ_JBTVVN010000025.1:0-53106 GCF_054819755.1 Clostridium sp. DL1XJH146 | reverse complement strand
GTTCACAGTTCACAGTTCACAGTTCACAGTTCACAGTTCACAGTTCACAGTTCACAGTTCACAGTTCACAGTTCACAACAATTTTATAGCTTCTACTGTTCCTTTATTACATTTTATCTAGTCTGTTAAAAAATATCTAGTCATTATTATTCCTAATCCTATAATAATCGTTATATATACATAAATCAAAAATAATTCAGCTTTTCCCATTACAAAACTTACATCTTGAATGTCGTCTCCCAAGATCCTGTAACTGTCAGTAATGTCTGCACCATCTGATTTATACATTGAAGTAGATATAAGGAATTTGTTATCTCTAACTTGCGACATTGATTTCTCTAGGAGCCCTTCCAATTCTTTTGTCTCATAAATTTCTAAAAATTGTTGGTTTTTTACTTCAATTTTCAAAGATTCTATTATTCTATCCTCTGAAAGACTATCATTACTTGAATAGGTAGCAAAGTCCAATCCATAGTACTTAATATCATCAGAAAGATTATAAGCACTAATAGCAGTATATTGTTTATCTTTAATCTCAATGGGATAAAACTGTACGACAGAAGAATATTCAGAAGACTCAACATTTGCTTCAACTATTCTATATTTTTGATTAAAGCCTTTTAGAAACTTAGCAATTCCATTTATATTTCCATAGGTTTGATCCTTAAATGATACCAAAAGTACACCATCGACTTCTTTAGTCTCCAAGGCGTATGCATCTATGTCATTATCATCAAAAGCCATAAATTCTGTGATAGCACTGGACAAGTCAGCTTTATCTGAAGAATATTTATATTCCATATCATATATAATATAAGATAAAAGCAATGATAAAATCACACATAATGCCGCTGCTAGTAACCTAGTTCTTTTTACTTTTTTCAAAAACTTAAGCTCTATTACTGGCGCCTTCACAGTTTCTATAATTTCTGTATTCATATTGTTATATATGTTTTGACAATCCACACAATTATTTAAATGATTTTCAATAGCTTGATTTGTATCATTACTAGTGAGCTTTTCGATATAACTAGGAAGTAAATCCTGAACAATACTACATTCTAATTCTTTTTTCATCTCTATTCCTCCTCCACTAATTTTTGTTTAGCACGGTAAAAAGTAACACGCGCCCAAGTCTCATTTCTTTTTAATATTTCACCGATTTCTCTAAAACTTAACTCTCCCGTGAGTCTTAAATACATAACTTCTCGCGACTTTTCATCTAGTTTTTGAATTTTTTGATACAATGCAATTTTAGAGTCACTTTCCAAAATCGTCTGTTCAACATTTTCTCTTGCTGGTAGATTATCTGAAATCTCATTCATTGAATCCGATGCATGTCTATTTCTTTTCTTAAATTCTTTATACCATAGGTGCTTTGCAATCTGACAAAGCCAAACGGATACTTTACAATCCCCTCGGAAGTTCTTATATGTTTTCAAAGCTTGATAAAAAGTCTCCTGAGTCAACTCTTCCGATAAATCTGCATCATGAGTCATGCAGAACAAATACTTGAATACTGTTTGAAAATGGTCATTATAAAGCTTTTCTATATCCCGCACTCACTCTCTCACCTCCTACTAATAAGTACTGAAAAAATACTATTCGTTACAAAAAACGAGAAGTTTTTTTAATTTCCTCAAAAGTACAATTTATTCTTATATATCCCTAATCAAATATAAACAAATTATCAATGCTTAATATTTAAAATTAAAATATTATACCCTATGCAAAATTTCCTTCAAAACATTTGGTATATTAGCCTTACTCTTAGTGATAAAATCCACTCTTAAAACACATTTCTAGTGTAATATTAAAAATATTTAAAGTCAAAAAGGCACTAACTAAATTTATATTAGTTATGTGCCTTTTTATTATAAATAGTATTTTCACAACGTATTCTTACCACTAACTCTACATGTGTTGTATAAACAACCATAACCTACTGCATCTCACCGACTTCGTTAAGATTGTACGGAGTAGCCTGATAAACATAATAATTCAACCAATTAGCAAAAATAAGGTTTGCCCCACTCTTCCATCTAACTATTGGTTTTTGCTCTGGATCATTATTCTTAAAATAATTTTTCGGTATTTCTATATCAAGTCCCCTATTATAATCTCTAAGATATTCATACTTCAAAGTGTCCTCATCATACTCTGAATGCCCCGTAACGAATATTTGCTTTCCATCTTGTGCTATAACAATATAAGGTCCTGCTTCATCCGATACTGCTAACAATTCTAAATCAGGATGACTAAGAATATCTTTAGAATCTATTCCTGTATGCCTTGAATGTGGTGCATAGAACTCATCATCAAAACCTCTCATCAATTCACATTTTCCATTCTTCACTTCATGTTTAAATACACCAAACATTTTTTTAGGAAGAAGATGCTTATCAACACCATAATGATAGTATAATCCTGCTTGAGCTCCCCAACAAATATGAAGTGTTGATGTTACATTTTTCTTTGAATAATCCATTATTTCTTTTAATTCTTCCCAGTAATCCACATCTTCAAAATCCATTTTTTCAACAGGAGCTCCAGTAATAATCATACCATCAAATTTTTCATTTTTAATTTCATCAAAAGTACTATAAAACATCTTTAAATGTTCATAGGATGTATTCATTGATTTATGTGTCTTGGTATTTATAAGTACCATTTCAATTTGTAATGGAGTGTTACCTATCAATCTAACTAATTGTGTTTCAGTATCAATTTTTGTAGGCATTAAGTTTAATATTAATATTCTTAAAGGTCTTATATCTTGATGAATAGCCCTTTCATAATCCATTACAAATATATTTTCTTTTCTTAAGGTATCTATAGCCGGTAATTTTTTAGGTACTACAATTGACATATATCCAATCCTTTCTAAATATTATTTAACGCTTGATCAAGGTCAAGAATTATATCATCTATATCTTCTATACCAACAGATACCCTAATCATATCAGGTAAAACTCCCGCTGCTATTTGTTGTTCTTCACTTAATTGTCTATGTGTTGTACTTGCTGGATGAAGCACTGAAGTTCTAGCATCTCCAAGATGTACAACCAATGCTGCTATTTTAAGATTTTTTGTGAATGTCTTTGCAGCTTCAACTCCACCTTTAATACCGAAAGACAAAATTCCACTACCACCAAGTGGCAAGTATTTTTTAGCAAGATCATAACTATTATGACCTTCTAACAATGGATAGCTAACCCAATTTACATTAGGGTGCTTTTCTAAAAATTCAGCAACCTTAAGAGCATTAGAGCTATGTCTTTCCATTCTTAAATGAAGTGTTTCTGTTCCTAAATGCATTAAAAATGCATTAAATGGACTTAAACAACATCCTAAATCTCTTAATAATTGAACTCTTGCCTTAGTTATATAAGCGGCTTCTTTAAAAGTCTCCACATATTTAACTCCATGATAGCTCTCATCTGGTTCTGTTAATTCTGGATACTTACCATTATCCCAATTAAAGTTTCCCCCATCTACTATTATTCCACCTAAAGATGTAGCATGACCGTCAATATATTTAGTAGCAGAGTGAATAACTATATTTGCGCCATATTTAAATGGATTGCATAGAATTGGTGTTGCAAGTGTGTTATCTACAACGAATGGTACATCCATTTCTTTTGCTAGTTTGCTAAACTTATCAAAATCTAATATATTCAGACCAGGATTACCTATAGTTTCACCAAATAGAAGTCTAGTATTATCTTTAAAGGCTTTTTTAAGTTCCTCGTAATCTGTATCTGGGTTAACAAATGTTACATCTATACCTAATTTTTTAAGTGTAAACCCTAATAAATTTAATGTTCCACCATATATTGTAGAAGCTGCAACAATATGCTGCCCTGCACTACAAATATTAAGAACAGCAAGTAAACTAGCTGATTGACCTGCTGATACTGCAAGTGCACCAACTCCACCTTCAAGCATATTTATCTTATCTTCAAGAGCTCCTACAGTAGGATTACTAATTCTTGAATACATATGTCCCTCTGCCTTTAAGTCAAATAAATCTGCAACTTCATCAGGATCATTATATTTGTAAGTAGTACTCTGATATAATGGCAGTACTCTTGGTTCACCTGATTTAGGTCTGTAATTTCCTTGTATACATATAGTCCCTTTTTTAAAATCCTTTTGCATTATAAATGCCCCCTTTTTTTGTTGTTTCTTATTTGTGATTATTGTTTGTGTATAAAGTTTGCTTGTATTAATAGTTTTGTTTCATATTAATGTGAAGTTTGCAGAGTGCAGAGTGCAGTTAAAACCTTTAAAGATAATGTTCAATTTGAAGTATCCCATTATTTATAATTATATCCATATATCTAAGATTTCTTTAATTAATTTAAGATTTTCAGAAGAATGAAGAAAATCATCCATCACCGAACTCTGCACATTGCACTCTGCACACTTTACTTAGAACAAAAATTAAAAACATAATTAAAACTTTAATATTAAAATATTTTAAAACAAATAAAATTAAAGCTGCTTCTTAGATAAGAAGCAGCTTAGTAATCATGGATATTTTTTGATAAAAAATATATTCCACGTTTCTATTTCTGTTCTTATCTATCAGAAAATTAATTCTGCAGGATTTGACACCGTGCATCGAATGAGATGCTGGTTGTCGGGTTTCATTGGGCCAGTCCCTCCACCACTCTTGATAAGTTAGGATATTATTTGCTTTTTTGATTAGTTTATATTCTACAACTATAATTAAATTTTTGCAAGCACTTTTTTATATAGTTTTAAATTTAACTATTCTTTTTCGTAAGGCCAATTCTCTATTCCACCTAAATTGTAAATATTTTTATATCCAAGTTTATATAGCATTTTTGTAGCTTTCTTGCTCCTCTTACCTTTTTGACAATACACAATAATTTTAGTTCCTTTATCTTGAATAACTTCATTTGCTTTTTGATTAATTGAATCTATAGGCAAATTCACCGCATTAGTTATATGTTCTTTTTCGTACTCTTCTTCAGATCTAACATCTAACAATATAACGGTTGAATCTTCTTCCATCGCCTTTTTTGCCTCTTCTGCACTAATTTCAAAGCAACCATTACTTTGAAATATTTCCGTAACATCACCACTAGTATCACTATGTTTATTTTTATCTGGTTGATTCGTTTGTGCAAATACTGTACTTACATTTAACAATAATGCCATAGCTAATAAACATAAAACATTCTTAAATCTTTTATTCATAAATATTCCTCCTCATAAGTATAAAGTTTTCAAAAACTTATTTTATTTTATTCAAGCAATATTTATTCTACGCAAAAGTATTGTAATTATTCTTATTAATGATTATTTACTCTGAAATTACAATTTTAAAAATAGGCTATGTTTTAGAATATTGTTGATATTCATATTATTGTTTTTGAGATAAAGTTATTTACTTTACTAATAATGTGAAGAGTGAAATGTGAATTGTGAAGTTTTTGAAACATAGTTACAAAAAAGATAAAAGCGACAGATAGCCTCTGCCGCTTTTATAAATTAATCATTTTTAATTAATTTTGAATTCTCTAAAACTTTTAACAAAGGATATCCTAACACATAGCATGCAATTAGCTCCCCAAAAGCAACCCATAAAATTGTTGGAATTAATGGAAAATTAGCAACATAATGTAGCATAGTTCCAACTATTAATCCATTAACAATAATTGGTGGTATCGGAGCTAAAGCTTTACTCTTCATTTTTGATGTAATTACCGCTGCAATAAGTGTAGCAAGTGTACCAAAAATAATATCTGCAAGTCCATATCCTCCTACAATATTTGCTAGTAAACATCCTACAGCTAGTCCAGGAATAGCTGCCGGCATAAAGAACGGTAATACCGTCAATGCCTCTGAAACTCTAACTTGAAGTGGCCCATAACTAATGGGTGCTAGTACAATTGTTAACACCGCATAGATTGCGGCTATTAGCGACGCTTGCACCAAAAATCTAACACTTTTATTCATTTTTTTCTACCTCCGTAGTTTTATTTATAGTCAGGATATTGCGAACTGACTCCAATGATTTTAGCATATTTATTGCTATAAATCAAATAATATTCATTATTTTGATTTTGGTAATTTTTTAAATAACCACTTCACTACATTAAGCGTTTTCTTTATTCCATACCCATTGCATTTAATTTAACTCATTTATTAATAAATAGTTATTTTTTATTGTAAAACAATAATTTTGTATTGATTTTCATCTATTGGAATGTTAATATTTAATTAATCAATTTTATTCTAAATTACATTATTTAAAAGGAGATTAATTATGGATAATGCAAAAGGTAATGCAAAAATTATTGAATCAGAAACCAATCAAAAGAAGAAAAAACTAACTTACTGGCAATCGCGTGAAAGGTTTTTATATGAATCTAATAGAGAGAAAGATTTCATCAATGAAAATATTCCTACATATAAAAAAATGATTTCTCTATTACTAATACTTATACTATCAACAATCTTTGATATTTTCTTCATTGGTAACTCAATGGGAATTTCAGTTTTTATTTATGAATTACTAATTATTTCTGTATTTTTTTATATCCCTAAAAAAAAGTTGAAATTTAATTTCAATCTAGGCTGGTATCTTATGCTAGTAAGTTTGTTGTTATCTTTAAGGTATTCAATATTTTCAAACCCTATTTTTCATGCTATCAATGTAATAATCATTCCTATACTATTAATACTTTCTTTGTTATTAATTTTTTACGATGAAAACAAAGAAAACATTACCAATTATTTTGATGCTTTTTTTCAGCAAATACTTCCGAGATCTTTCGATGGATTTAATAAACCATTTCAATTTCTTCATGAATTTATAAAAGTTTCTGAAAAAAAAGAATCTAAAAATGAAATAAATAAAAATATATTAAAGGGAATTATAATTTCTATACCTATAGTTTTTGTACTAGTTCTATTGCTATCAAGTGCCGATAAAATGTTCCAATATTATCTTTTAAATGCTTTTAGTTTTGGCAATTGGGATCCATCAACTGCTATTGGTCATTTTATTTTTATATTAATATTTTTCTTTTATCTTTTCGGCTTTATATGGAGTTTTAATTATCCTTTTAAGAATTTTTCATATAAGCAAAAGGAAAAAACTCAATTAGATGGCACTATTGTTGTAACCTTACTAATTATTATTGATTTACTTTACGCTTTATTCTGTATAATTCAAACTAAATATCTATATGTAAACAAGAATAAAGTTTTGCCAGAGGGAATTTCCTATTCAAGTTATGCTCGAGAAGGTTTTTTTCAATTAGTAGCAGTTACAATAATCAACCTACTGATAATTCTAATTATTATTAAAATAACTAGATACAAAAGTAATAAGCTAGAGCTCTTTACAAAAATACTAATGAATATAACTTTAATATTCACATTAATGATGCTGTATGCTTCACATTATAAGTTATCACTATATGAAAATGAGTACGGACTTACCTATCTTCGCTTTTTTGTCCACTATTCAATACTTGGGATATTATTATTAATATTAATATTTTCAATAGGATTATGGATTAAAAAAATAAACTTAAAAAAATACAGTATAGTTCTACTTATGACAATGTACTTGCTTATAAATTTCTTCAATGTAGATAAATTTATAGCCAAAAGTAACTTCCAAAGATACGAAAAATCAACTAAGATTGATGCTTCCTATATTTGTCAACTAAGTCCCGATGCTTTTTCATACATTTATTCTAATAAAGATAATTTTAATTATGAGTTAGATATTAGAAACAACATAGAATATTACCTTGGCAATTGCAAAACATATGCAGAAACTACCGACAAATGGTATGAATTTAATTATAATAAGCATATTATTGAGAAAACAATACAATAGATACAATTCACAATGCACAATGCACAATGCACAATTATGGATGATTTTCTTCCCTTTGGTCAGAAAATCTTAATTTAAATATAAAAGCTTATAATACATCATGTAGCTAATATATAATATGTTAAAAAACAAGTATATTTTCAAGGGGTGAATAGATATGGAGCAAAAACAGAAAAAGCATCTAGTAACAATATTCATTATTATGGCTATTATTATTGGTGGAGTAGCTTACACTATTAACTGGGCATTTTTTGATATACAAAGAATTGATGGACAAGATTATCTTAAGGAATCTACTTCACCAAATGGAGCATATACCGTAACCTCTTATTTAAATAATGGTGGAGCAACAACTGGTTATGCAGTTTTATGTACATTAAAGAATAATAACAATGGTAAAATCAAAAATATTTATTGGCAATATCATTGTGAAGAAGCCAATATTCAATGGTTAGATGATGAGATTATAAAAATAAACGGTGTGGAATTAAATGTTAATAAAGAAATCTACGATTATAGAAGAGAATAAATATAATGTATAAAGGACTGATTACATGAAATCAATAACAACTTTATATGATTTGATAAAAAAAATAAGTTTGATATTGGGTTGTTTATTTTTAATTAGTCCACTATTCATATACTATTTAATACACGGAAATCAGGAACGATATGTAAGAATTATAAATGGGTCTCCCCCTTTTGATAAATTTGGTGGAGGTCCCTTTCAACTATATATGTATTTAGGCTTGCTTATAATAAGCATTATATTTTTTATAATTTATTATATTATGAACAAATTAAAATCTTAGGAGATTACTAAAATGAAAAACAAATACCTTATAAGTCTTTTAGCTATATTAATATTTTTGCTCAGTGGCTGTGAAAATTATAAGTACCCACCAGGTAGAGATACTCGTGACTATTGGGGATGCGATGCTGAATATCAAATAATTTACGAAGGTCTATGTAATAATAAAGATGATAGTATAATAGAACCTGTAATTCATAAATACTATACAAGTGGCTATTATGTATATATTACTGGTTCAAAAGGATATACCATTCTAAACTGGAAAACTGGTGAAATAAAACAAAATTTTGATTTGAACCTCTTTACTGACGGAGAAAAAGAAATATTTAGCAATAATTCTGCAACAATAATAACTGAAGAAGAGTATTTAGAATTTAAATTAGATAATTTTACTAATAAAAATGGATTTCAATTTACTGAAATAGTTATATGTTTAGGTTACTCACCTGAAGATACTAAAACAAAAGATTTCTTATTAACTAATAAAGATGAGATAATCAACAAAACAATTTATGAATGGTTTGATAATAATTATGATGCAACAAAACTTGATGATACCCCTGAATATCTCCAAGGACAATTAGCCGATTATTTAATGATAGAAATACCCGATATAAGTATCCAAAAAACAATTATGAGATACGGTATTAGTTGGTCATAATAATTCCCCCTTTTATTGGTAATATTTTTCTTATTAGTATATAATATTTTATAATAAATGAGTTTTCTTTTAAAAGTTATTTGTATGAGGAAAATTTGTTTTTATGAAATATTCTTTTGTTTATTGTAAAAATTACAAATTACAATGTTATTTTAAAATATAACCTATAAATAAAGAAAAAGGAGTTTGATTATTAATGATTAACATTAAAATTTCTGAAGAATTAAAAAATGTATGCCCTCAAATGGCCTTAGGATGCATTCAAGCAAAAGTTACAGTTCAACCTGGAAATGATGCTTTATGGGAAGAAATAAATAACTATTGTGAAATAGTTAAGAAAGAAATACCTATAGACAAACTTGCTTATTGTCCTCAAATAAAGGATGGAAGAGAAATATATAAGAAACTAGGAAAAGCCCCTAGTAAATATAGAATTTCATCTGAAGCACTTGTAAGAAGAGTCCTTCAAAACAAGGGCGTTTACAAAGTTAATAATGTAGTAGATGTAAATAATCTTATTTCTATGAAGTCTTTATATTCTCTAGGTTCTTATGATATAGATAAAATAAAAGGATCAATTGTACTCGGTATTGGTAAGGAAGGTGCTTCCTACAAGGGAATCGGAAAAGGTATTATCAATGTTGAAAACATTCCTGTTTTTTCTGATGATGCAGGTTTATTTGGAAGCCCAACAAGTGATTCCGAAGTAGCTATGATTAGAAATGAAACTAAAAATATAGTAATGAACATAATTTCCTTCAGTGGAACTTCTGAGCTAAATAAGTATATGGAAATGGCAAAAGAAAAGTTAGAAAAGTATGCTTATGCAGAAGAAGTGGAGTTTCTTATTGTTGAGTAATTCTTTAGAATGCACAATCTACAATTAAAGATGATTTTGATGCGCAAAATTATCTTTAATTTATGTTTAAAACATAGGAGGTGAACTATGGAGCTTACAATTATTGCATTTTTATTGATTATTATATCATTACTTATTACAACTGTTTCTTCATTGAAAAATGAAATTACTAAAATGAACTTAACAATAAATAAAATAGCAAAAGAAGTAGGTGTAACTAATCCTTCTATAGACTTTGATAATGTAAATATTGAAGTTCTAGAATTAATAAGAGAAGGTAAAAAAATAAAAGCCATAAAAAAATACAGAGAACTCACAGGTATTGGTCTTAAAGAAGCTAAAGAATATATTGATAATTTATCTGAAAATCAGATTAACTTATAATCAAAATTTCCAGTAATATTGTAATAGAAAGATTATTAATTACACAAAACTATCTAGAGCCCCGTCTTCTGATGTGGTTTATTATTTCTAATATAAAAAGGGATTTTTTAGCTCCGCTAAAAAATCCCTTCCTTAATTGTGCATTGTGCATTGTGCATTAATATTTTATTATTTGTGCATTGTGCATTGTGCATTGTGCATTGTGCATTGTGCATTGTGCATTGTGCATTAATATTTTATTATTTAAGCATTGTCACATCCATATGAGGATACGGAATATTAATCCCTTCTTTATCAAAAGCAATCTTAACTTCTTCCATCATATAGAAGTGAACTTCCCAATAATCTTCTGTTTTGCACCAAACTCTTGTTGTAAAATTAATTGAACTATCTCCATGTTCAGATAGTCTTACAAAGGGAGCTGGCTCGTCCATTATTTTTTCATTTCTTGAAATTACTTCATTAATTACTTCTTTTACTTTTTTAATATCCGCCTCATATCCAACTCCAAAAGTAAAATCTACTCTTCTTGTATCATTAGCATTATAATTGACACAGCTTCCATTTGATAATGGACCATTTGGAATTACTATTCTTTTGTTATCTACAGTGTTAAGTATTGTGTAAAATATTGATATATCTTGCACTGTACCAGTATACCCTTGTGCCTCTATAAAATCACCAACCTTGAAAGGTTTTAATAATAATATAAGAACTCCACCTGCAAAATTTGACAAACTTCCCTGTAGCGCTAACCCAACTGCTAATCCAGCACTCCCTATTAAAGCAACAAATGAAGTTGTTGGAATTCCTACCATTGTAACTAATGATATAATCAAAAATATTTTCAAAGTCACATTAGTAATAGTAATTAAATACTTAAATAAAGTTTCATCAATATCCACTTTACCCAAGCTTTTTCTCATTAAATTCGTTATCATTTTAATAACTTTAAAACCTATAAACAAAATTACTAAAGCTACTAACACATTCAATGCATTTGCATAAATCAATCCTAAAATATTATCAATATATTGATTCATATTGAACCTCCTCTAAATTATTTATCCGCTAGTTTATATATCTCTAGTTTCTATTATAAAATAATACTTTATATTAGTAAAGAACTTATATTATCTCCCATTTCCACAAATAAATCTTTATTTTAAAGAACTATTAATTTTATTTACTATTATTAAGTGGAACTTGGAATTCTACAAAAATATAAAAAATAAAACTTGACACTAGCCCCTTATTACTGTACTATGTCATTAGTACAGTAATGGTAATGTTATGCATGATTTTTCTACTATCTACATTGAAAATTTTGTAATATTTATGTAATAATTACACAAAAAAAACTGTGCTATAATTAATTGTTCTTAAATTATACTATTAAGGAGGTACATATGAATTTTTTTAAAAAATTATCCTTTTTTGCAATTATATTTCTAATGATTTTTTCTTTTAATGCATTTGCAATGGATGGTCTATCTATGTCAATTGCAAGTACCGCAACGGGACAACTTCCTATAACATCGAATATGGATTCTAATATTGAATCTGCATCATCAACAGCACCAAATTTTAAAATTTATATCGATAAAGTATCTACTGATCCTGAAAATATTAATCCAGGTAGTGAATTTAAAATTAAAATCACTTTAAAAAACATTGGGAGTAAAGACTTAGAAAACGTAGTACTAAAAATGGATTCTGTTGAAGGAAAAAATATTCTTGAAGGTTTTTCTCCTATAAATACAACAAATGAAATCCTATATGGTGATATTAAAAAAGGCGAATCTACAGAAAAAGAAATATCGTTTCTTGCAGCACCAAATGTCAATGTTGGGCTTTACAATTTAAATGTTAAATTATTCTACAAGGAAAAATATGGAGATGAATATGAAGAATCTAGATTAATAGGTGTACTTATAAAAAATAATTCTTCTCTTTCTGTAACAAATTTCACAACAAATACTGGTTTTACAGAAGAAGATTCTTCTGATGATACTGATTTTTCCGAATGGAATAGAGGCTTAAATGTGGAATTTGTTAATTCAGGAAAAGGCGAATTAAGAAATTTAATGTTCACAGTAAAAACTGATAATTATGAATACACAAAATATTATGGTTCATTAGAACAAGGCGAAGAAGATTACATAGATTTAGAATTATCATATCCTGAAGAAATATCAGGTGCGCTAACAATAAGCTATGAAGATGAACTAGGTAATACAGATGAAATAGAGAAAACTTTTACTTTAGACGCATTATCACAGGAAATCACTGCTGCCCCCGAAGAGAACAAAGGTATACTAGGTAAAATAGGTTCTTTCTTCAAATCTTTATTTGGGCTAAACTAGTGGAATGAGGTACTAATATGGCATTAATTAATGTAGATAACATATGGAAAATCTATAAAATGGGTAAGCTGAAAGTTACAGTGTTAAAGAATATCTCTTTCGAAATCAATAAAGGAGAATTTATTGCTATCGTTGGAGAATCTGGTTCGGGTAAATCTACACTTTTAAGTATTATAGGTGGTCTTATGCCTCCAAATAAAGGTCAAATAACTATTGAAGATAACAAAATTGTTGGCTTAAGTGAAAATAAACTTGCACTTTTCAGACGCAAGCACATAGGTTATGTATTTCAATCCTATAACCTTTTACCTCAACTAACGGCTGTTGAAAATGTAGAAATGCCTCTAATTTTTAGTGGTGTACCTAAGAAAGAAAGAAGAAAAATTGCCCTAGAAATGATTGAAAAGGTAGGTTTAAAGGATAGAGCAAATCACAAACCTTCTGAGCTCTCTGGAGGACAACAGCAAAGAGTATCTATTGCAAGAGCCTTAGTTAACGACCCTGCAATAGTTCTAGCAGATGAACCAACGGGTAATCTTGATAGTAAAACTAGCAAAGAAATAATGGATATAATGTACAAGTTAAATAAAGAAACTGATAAAACCTTTGTTATTGTTACTCACTCTTCTAATGTTACAGAATACGCAGATAGAGTAATCAATATGGTAGATGGCGAAATTGTATCAAAATAATAATAGGAGGTGTACCCCTTGAAAAAAATATTAACCATCCTCGTTGCAGTAATTTTATTCTCCGGAATAACATATATATCAACTTCTGCAAAAGGCTATAAACTAATTATTGAAGGAGTTTCAATAGAACCCGCTTCAATTCAACCCGGTGAACAGTTTGAATTGACATTAAAATTAAAGAACAACTCTGATAGAGATCTTGAAAACATCTCAATACTCTTAAATAATATAGAGGGAAAAGAGACCCTAACAGGATTTTCTCCTGTAGGAACTTCAAATGAACTTTATGTTGGTACAATAAAAAAGGGAGAAACAATCGATAAATCAATTAGCTTAATTTCTGACCCTAATTTATCTGTAGGTACATATAATCTTGTTTTGAATTCTTTCTACAAAGAAAAAAATAGATCTACACTTCATCAAGAAAGCAGTACTATTGGATTATTACTTCAAAACAAATCTCGCTTTATTATCACAAATATAGAAACACCAAAAACAGATGAAGAATTTAACGAAGAAATTTCTGATCAAATTGAGGTAGGCTTTGTTAATGCTGGTAGAGACACTATTTATAATTTAAAATTTAAGTTAACAACAGAAAATGGAACTTTAGAACAATTTTATGGAGAGCTTGGACCTGAAGAAGAAGATACTATTGAATTTGAAAACGAACAAACTCTAAATGAAAATACTGAAGAAACTGAAGAAACTATAGATACTAAAGAAATTCACGGTAAATTAGAAATCACATTTACCAATTGGTTAAATAAAGAAGAAAAAATCCTTAAAGAATTTTAGGTGATAAAAATGAATTTTAAAGATATGTTAGAAATAATTTGGAACAATATGTGGCGAAGAAGAGCTCGAACTATATTTACAATGATTGGTGTTATAATTGGTAGTATTGCAATTTTTGTAATTGTTTCTATTGGAAATGGATTCGAACAATATTTAACCAGTGAGCTTTCATCTATAGGTGATATCAATACCATCACTATTTACTCTTATTCCGACCCCGATAGATCAAATTCAACTGCAACAGAAATGAATTTTGCTTTAAATGGTGCTTCAGAAATGGACCCATTAAATGAAAAACACATAAAAGCTCTTGAAAAATATTCATTTGTTAAACATGTAAACCCAATACTTAACTCCACCGTTTCCATTGAATATAAAGATTATGTAAGTGACTATCAATCTATTTTAGGTGTCAATGTTAAAAACATGGAAAATAGCTTTGTTAGTTTAGGCAGACTACCTTCTGCTGGTAAAAACGAAATTCTATTGGGAAAATATATTGCTCAAACAATTATTGACCCTGAAAATCCAATGGATGTTAACGATAAAGATTTAGAAAAACTCCTTAGAAAAAAAATCAAAATTAAAGTACCAGATCAACAATCACAAAACTCTAATATAATCCTTGATCAAGACAATGACGATGAAAGCCAAACTACATATTTTAATTATAATTTTAAAATTGTAGGAATTTCTACAGATAATTATACTTATAGTTACACCACTACTGTACCTGTAGATATACTAGAAGATATAATCGTAAAAAGCTCAGGTAATAGTAAATATATAAAAGAAAGTGGTTATTCATCTATAGATCTAGTTGTTAAAGAAGAGAGTAGTGATGAAGCAGAAGAAACTTTGAGAGATTCGGGATACATGTTTCAATCTTTCAAAGAAATACAAGAAGGCATAAGCAAAACATTAAATGGTGTTAAATTAATTCTCGGAGCACTAGGAGGTATTTCCTTACTTGTAGCTGCTTTTGGAATTGTAAACACTATGAATATGGCTATTTATGAAAGAAAAAAAGAAATTGGTGTCATGAAAGTTATAGGAGCCAGTATCGGTAATATTAAAACAATCTTTCTAGGTGAAGCCAGTGCTATAGGCTTCCTTGGTGGGCTAATTGGATTATTAATTGGTTATCTAATCAATACAATAATCAATGCAGTAATTAGCGCAAAGCTAGCTTCGAGCGGCTCAGATGAAAACATTAAAATCGCCGTAGTAAGTGTTAGTCTTGTGGCTTTTGTAATGATATTTTCTACTTTAATAGGATTTTTATCAGGATTATATCCCGCTAACAAAGCTGCAAAAATCGATGTAATTAGTGCTATAAAAAATGAATAGGAGGCTATTATGGACGAAAATAAGAAAAATGAAGAAATTGAAAAAGAATTATTTGACGAATATGACGAATTTGAAGAAGATGAAAAATTAAGTTTAGGTGAAAAATTGAAGTGTTTTTTTATAAACCCTACAAGATTATTTAGACCATATATTTCAAACCCCAAATTTGCTATCAATCTTATTATTTTAGGGGCTATTAGTGTTGTTTTCTCCTTAATACAGGCAAATTTACAAAAACCATATACTGATGAAGTATTACGGAACTCATTACAAGGAGCAGACCCTGCCACAATGGCGCAATTAGAGAAAATGACTGGAATTTTTCAATCACCACTACTACAAGCTCCATTAAAATTAGTAGGTTTTATTATTGGAGTATTCTTTATGGCTCTAGTATATTTTTTAATAGTTAAACTATTTAGAGGAAAAGGAACTTATTCACAAATGGTTTCTGTATATTTACAAGCAACTTATGCTACAGCTATAGGTTACATTGTAAAAATAATATTTATGTTAATAAGTGGAGAACCAACAGGATTAAGTCTTATTCAAAATCCTAGTGTGCAAACAGCTTTAATTAATTATATCGACATATTTAAATTGTGGTATCTATTCTTATTAGGTCTTGGAATATCTGTAGTTTTTAAAATATCAAAAATAAAAAGTTACGGTATACTAATTGTGTTATTCTTAATAGGTTTATTTATTTCAATATCACCTTACTTACTAACATCAACAATAGGCTAATTCAGTATAATATTTAAATTTAAAATGGGCAGCACTCTTTTATAGTGTACTGCCCATTTTAAAATATTATATAATAATTTCTTAATTATTTATCCTCAAAATCCTTTATCTCATGATGTAAATTCTCATTTTTCAAATCATCCACTATAGATATAAAGGCTTCTACAATAATTGCGTCAAATTGCTTTCCTTTTTCAGACTTAATTATTGCAATTGCTTTTTCAACTGTCATGCCTTTTCTGTACACCCTATCAGAAGTAATAGCATCAAAAGTATCTGCAACAGCAAGTATTCTTCCTCCAACAGGTATTTCATTTCCTAAGAGTCCCACTGGGTAACCTTTTCCATCGAATCTTTCATGATGACTAATTACTATTTCTTTTAAATCTTTAAAAGCTTCATAATCTCCAAGAATATTTGCCGCAATACTAGGATGCTTTTTAATTTCATTGTACTCTTCCTCACTAAGACTACCAGGTTTATTTAATATGTCTTCATTAACTCCTATTTTACCAATATCATGAAGGAGAGCCGCTTGTTTTAACTTTTCTATATATAACTCATCCATATTCATTTTTTTTGCAATCATCATCGAATACTCTGCAACCCTTACAGAATGGCCTTTAGTATAAGGATCCTTAGCTTCTAATGATGAAGTTAATACATTAATAGTAGTCAAAGTACTCTCTTCTAAATAATTAATTCTACCCTCAACTTCATCTACAAGTTTATTAATCATTTTACTTGTCCTATCAAATTCAATATATCCAGACATAGGAATTCTTTTATGATAATTTCCTTGTGAGATATCATACAGACTACTGGAAATATTTAAAGTTAGTTCTTTCATTTTTCGTATTAATTTCGAAAATACTAATACTATAACAATTAAAGATAATAATACTATAACTATGGTTAATGGTACTATTTTTTTTATAAAACTAAATTTTTTATCATTCTGTGATTTTAGTATAATTTCTGCAATTAATTCATTCTTATTATTTAATATTTTTTTCTCCATAATTACATTTTGATTATCAATATTCTCTAATTCTTCTTCTAATGTATAAAACTCTATTAAATAATCTTGCAAAAATGGATATTTACCAGTTGCTAACAAATCAAAATGTGATATTTTTTTACCAATGCCAATAACTCCAATCTTAGAATTTGTATTTGATTCTAATAAAATTGGGTTGGTAACAATAATATATACATCATCATTAATTTTTTCAAAACTCGAGCTATTTGAACTATCACCAAAAGATGTGGCAATAAAATTATTTTTTTTGAGTTCATTAGCTATATCTAATTTACTATAATATATTTCAAAATCTACATTATCTTTTTTTATATAAATAAAATCAGCTATATCTTTAAAATGGTTATCTAAATCTCTAAGTATTATATTTTTATCCTCATCACAAAGGTTATTATACATATTATAGGATGTAGAATAATTTAATAAAATATCTTGTAAATTATTATTCATTAAGTTGAAACTATGGTCTATATTTTTTTCATATGATTGCCCTATCAAGCTATTTATTTCTTTTTCTTTTTCCTTAGAAATATAAAATATAAGAAAACTAATTGAGCAAATACTAACTAATATTACAGCGGTTGTTGTCAAAATAACTTTATTAGTTATTTTCATAATAATCACCTACATATCTAATTATTCTATTGAACAAACTCATTATACCATATTTTTTCAAAATATTCTTTGCCTTACTATAACTTTATTGTTTTAAAATAATTTTTGATTATATAATTTAAATATATTAAATTTATTTTAAGAATTTTATTAAATCTAATTTACTCTAGGTAATCTCCTTTTACTAATAATTTTTTTATATACATAATTATATTTAAAAAAGGTTATACTATTTTTGTAAAGGATTGAATATTGTTGAGCTAAGAGTGATATATGATTTATTATATAAGTTGTATATCATTCGAACAAAGATATACTTGAGATCTATGGTTGAGGTTTCATTTATGTCGGCGATAAGATTTGCATATGTTTTTAAGAGTTGTATAAGTGCCCAACTGTATTTATACTATTTCAATAGATGTATGTTAGTCGAGTCAAGATTGTAATATGTTCCGCAGGTTTTAAATGCTTCTTAAAATTAGCATTTAAAATTGGGTGGGGTATTGTGTCGAGAGATATTATATTTCTTCTAAGGGATGTATTGCAATCGGGCAAAGATTAATATAGGTTACGTAATGCTTTTTCATAGTCGAAAGATTGTGTCTAGGTGTGTAGTTATTTGTATTGGTCGGAGTTAAAATAATTTTCAGTTCTTAAATCCTTATAGGAGCAAAAAAAGGTAGGCTAGAACCCTACCTTTTCCAATTAAATTCTATCTTCTAAGTCAATATCGTCGATGTCACTTTTACTAATTGATATATTATCAAAGCTAGGAATTAGTGTATTTGTTTCCATATCCACTAAATTATTCTTATTATTTTCTATTTTATTCATTTCCATAACCTTATCATTCTTCTTTACTTTGCTTGTTCTAACTTCTACATCTAAATCCATCATATACCTAATATCTAATAATGTTTCATCAATATCTCTCTGCCCTTCAAAAATAAGTCCTTTCAAAATCAGATCTTTTATTCTAGCACTTCTATCACCTTCAATATATTTAGATAATTCATTATTCACAATCCTATCCTTTTTACGCTTAGTTCCTATATAAAGAGATATCTGCATCATACACACTCCTTTCAGATGTTTTTTTACATTTTAATTTGCTTTTCTTTTCCATTTTCTAATGCCTTGTTTATATAAACCTGAAGGATTATTTGTACGACTTAAAAACATTGCCTTTTTATATTCCTGTTCTAAATAAGGTCTTAGTGCAGCTGAACCTCCACCTGTAAATATTAAATTATCTATAAAAGGAAAAGCATCCCCCCAAATAGTTTGGATTTCTAATATTATTCTACTAGCAAGAGTTCTGTAAGCTTTTTTAATTACAGGAGTTAAATCATATCCCTTAATTTGTCCTGCAGCAACTATATGTGGCATTTGTCCATCAGCAACTTGAAGATGAAGTTCTCTCTCTAAATAATCCTTAATCCAATTATACGCAGTATACATTCCACTATTTTTTGTATCACAAAAATCTGATAACGGTTCAAGAGTATCTACTAAATATAAATTATGTGTTTTCCCACCAATATCAGAAATAGCATTTACTTTCCTTGCTAAATCTTTATTTGTAATATCTCCCTTACTATTTAATATTAAATCACATAGAGTTCCATGCGGTTGTGCTTTTACTATTAAATCTTCAACTTTGATTATCTTATTCTCAAAATCTTTATCCTGATGCAATTTTAGTGCAATTTCATGTTGTCTTACAACTTTTGCCCTCATTTTATCTACTCTTTCTCTATCCAAACTAGCCTTTACTGGTAATCCCATCACTAACTTAACACGACTCATTGGTGTTTTTGCCATTAAGCTAAGATGTGTTTTCAATAATACATCAAAAGAAGTATCATTATGCTTGTCCAACGCTCCATTCCATTGAAGTGACCTATCTTGCTTTACAGCACACTCTCCAACCAAGTATTTTGTACCATTTACTTCAGCCTCTATTCGAGTAAGAGAACTCTTTTCTGGCTCCTTGAGATCACTGTCCTTATCATAAAATGGTCTCCAAGAGGTTACATAAGATGGTGTGATAAACATATCTGAATCCTCTGACTTCGATTTTGTATCAGCATATCCATCATCAATGACCTGTACATTAAAATTATCTACAACTGGGTTTTTAGTAGTGTTCATCAAAAATTCCTCCTCATACTATAAACATAAATATAATGCAATATATTATATTTCTTTTTAACATTTTATTACATTATATTATAATTTACAATTTATGTAAAGTAATATTTTACAAAATAAAAAAATACATTGGTTTCCCAATGTATTTTTTATTTTAAAACAAAAGTGCAATTTGCAGAGTCCAGAGTGCAGTTAAAAACTTGAAACCTTAGAAATTAACATCTTTAATCTTTTTATTATTTAAAGATTTTGCTCCGCAAAATCATCCTCAATTGTGCATTATGCATTGTGCATTGCTTTAAAATTATACATTTATCATAATATATTTATGCTTCACTTTTTTTATTATCTCTTGTAATATAAACACCATATAATACAATAATTCCGCCAAATATCTGGCCTATTCTAAAGGTTTCTCCTAAAATAAAGTATCCACTAATTATAGAAATAACTGGTTGTAAGTTTGTAAATAATGAAGTTTTTGAACTACCTATTCTATTGACAGCCCATACCCATATAACATTACCTACGAACATAGCAAAAATTCCTGATCCTACTATACTAAGCCAAGCTATTAATGGCAACCCACTCCAATCTATATTACTAATTTCTTTTAAAGAGGCGAAAGAGTAAAATATAGTAGTGAATAAAATTACCATAAAAATAACTTGATAATTTGAATATTTCTTTACTAATGTTTTTGAGAAAACTGTATAAATAGCGTAAGCAAGTTGCGATATAGAAATTATCACTATACCTAGTGCATCGTTTTTAGAAATAGATAAATTAGCACCTGAAGCTAGTACTATTAATACCACTCCTAAAATAGATAAAAATATACCCAGCACAATTTTCTTGTTTATCTTTTCGATTTTAAAAATGTAGTTTATTATTATTACATAAACCGGTAAAGTCGCCATAATAATAGAAGTATTCCCTGCTGTAGTTTTACTCACTCCCCAAATCAAAAATATTTGAAATAAGAAGAATCCAAATAAAGTAATAAGAAATATTTTGCCTATATCTCTCATTTCCATTCTCTTATACCTTTTGGATATAATGAGTATTATAATCGAAACTAGTAAAGCAACAAGCATTCTTATAAAATTATAGCTAATATTAGACATATATATAAGCCCAATTTTCATTATTGTTGGATTTATTCCCCAAATAAAAGCAGCAAAAAGTAGTCCCATATACACAAGAATCATATCTTTTTTATTCATAAACACTCCTTAAAATACTTATTCTTATCGTAATATTATACTATTCATTTTATTTAATTTCTTTCTTAGATATTGAAGTCTTAACAGTTACACCATTTATATTTCCTAATTTTCCTGTCAAACTGTTTATCTCATCCATAGTCCCTGTAACGATTATTGATATTACAGATACCCCTTCGTCTTCAAAAGGTATGCCCATTCTGCCTTTTACAATGCCTTTAAAATTAGCAATTATGTCATTAAATTTTTGCTGTGTTTCTATAGGATGCTCTAATACTGCTCCTAATACTGCTATTTTTTTCAATGTTTACACCAACTTTCATGCTACTATTTAAATTCTTCTTTTAATGACTTTGCCCTTCCAATAGTTCCACCTAATCTATTCCATACATAATTATGATCATCTACACCTTCTGAAAAATCATCTTCTTTCCACCTATTGAGTATGCTTAATAACCTCTCTTTATCATCATAATCACTAGCAGTAATTTCAATAATAAGTGTATTACATTTTTCATCTGTTATAGTATCCTTGCCCCATATTTTGCCATCCTCAGCTATAATGAGAGTATTTGCCATCCTATGAATATCTTCATATAACAACTTTTCTTCTCTAATTGTAATATTTTTTTCCTCTAAATAATTAGTAGCAGTTTCCTTATCAAGAGTATTTTCATCGCTGTTTTCTAACACTTCATTGTATTCTTTATTCGAAGTCTTCACAGTTTGTGGTCCTATTACTTTTAAATATCCAATATATGCAGCAACACATATAATGGCTACACATAGTATTGCTATTATATTATTTTTCCTTCTCATATTAACCCTCCATCTTCTAATGTTTACCAATTTATTCTTCTTATCAATTAGATTATAAATTATATCTAATTAACAATTGTATATTTTAATCATTATTAACAATTTGTTAAAATTTGAATTTTAAATAAGTTAAATTGTAAACAAGAGATATTGCGAGATATATAACGATTTAAGGAGCTGAATTCAAATTATACCCTAAAATAGTCCATCACTGTAAGAGTTAGTCTTAATTCTGTATTGCAGTTATTTATATCATATTATATAATTTAATCATAACTTGAAAAGTAGTTATATCTACTGTTTAATATAACTACGTTCACTACATATGTATTGTTAAGTCAATCCCCTAAGTTGGCATATAAACAAACATAAAAGGAGGTGTTAACAAATTTCCCCACACCAAAAAAGGAAACTTCAACAGTTTCCTTTTTTTAACTAAATTTTAGATAAAAATAAACTTTTTTTAAACTTTATATAACTTTATCAAGATGTAATAAATATCACTTATAACACAAATATTCTACTAATACTAAGCAATATCAACCTATCTCAATTTGAAAACCTTTAACTAAACTCCCCCTTGAATATTTAACAATTTATGAACTTTGAATATAGTATGAACAATTGCTATAATTTTTATAATATAGTTCGAGTAATTCACAAAAGATGATTTACAAGTACCGGGGGGCGCATATAATGTGTAAATTTTTTGTATCATTCGGAATAGTTTTTTTAATAATTTCATTATTAATCGCAGAAAAAGTTTGGTTTGCACCAGCAATAGGAATTTTTGTATTACTTTTAATAGTTTATACTGTATTAATAAACAAACCAAATAAAAGACTGCATTAAACCAATGCACAATGCACAGTTAACAATACACAATTAAGGATGATTTTCTTCCTATCGTAAGAAAATCTTCAATTAATAAAAAAAGAGAAATACTTTAGCTTCGCTAAAATATTTCATCCTTAATTGTACATTGTACATTGTGCATTGTGCATTAGTTTTAATATAGTTTTCCCCTAACATCCATATCCCATTTATACCCCATTCCTCTTACTGTAACAATATACTTAGGGTCTTGAGGGTCGTCCTCAATTTTGCTTCTTAACCTTCTAATATAAACAGATAAGGTATTATCATCTACAAAATATCCATTAATATCCCACAATCCTTCCAAAATATAATCTCTACCCAAAACCTGTAATGGTTGTTTCATAAAAGTAATCAATAATTTATATTCCTGTCCAGTTAAAAATAACTCTTTTTTATTCTTAACTATTTTATTTTGAGATGTATTTACCACTAAATCACCTGAAGTAATGATTCCAACACTCAAATCTTCTTTAGAATATCGCCTCAGTACTGCTCTTACTCTAGATATTAATTCTCTTATCCTAAAAGGCTTGGTTATATAGCCATCTGCTCCCATGTCTAACTCTGTTACTATATTTATCTCTTCATCTTTTGCCGTTAAAAAGATTATGGGAACTCCTGATTTTTTTCTAATATCCATACTCATATCATAGCCCTTTCCATCTGGTAAACTTAAATCTAAAAGAATAAGATCAAATTCTTTCTCACGAAACAATTTTCTTGCTTTTTCTAAAGTGCTCGCAACTATAATATTAAACCCTTCACCTTTTAATGTATATTCAACTCCATAAGCTAATGTGGAATCATCCTCAACTAATAATATTCTTCTCATTACCATATCCTCCATATATATAAACTAACATAATCATTATCATATAATTTAAAAACTAATTCTATTTAATTTATGTTAAAAATTCTCTAATTTAATTTTATCACAATTTTCATAAATATGTAATCGTAAACATATCCAAAATATACAAGCATTATTTGTATTTTACGACCTAATTATCATTATATGCACCTTTGATAAATAATGTGAAAACTATATATTCTTAATTTAAAACATAATATAAACTAAGTTATTTACCAATAAAAAAAGGACGATTATCTCGTCCTTAAGTATATCCTTTAATCTATAAATTCAATCTATATCCAACTCCCCAAATAGTGTCAATGTACTCTGGTTTAGAAGGATCCTTCTCTATTTTTTCTCTTATTTTTCTTATATGAACTGTAACTGTTGTTATGTCCCCAAAAGAATCTAATCCCCATATTTTTTCAAATATTTCTTCTTTACTAAACACTTTATTCGGATGCATCGCTAAAAGTATTAATATATCATACTCTTTAGAAGTAAGTATAATATCTTTTTCATTAACAGATATTATTCGTGATTCTTGGTCAATCTTAAGCCCTCTTATCTGGATAAATTCTCCCATTTTTTTATTTAATCCTGTCAACCGTTCATATCTTGCTATATTTGATTTTACTCTAGCAACTAATTCATTAGGACTAAATGGTTTAGTAATATAATCATCTGCACCAAGACCCAATCCTCTTATCTTATCTATATCTTCTTTTTTAGCTGTTACCATTAAAACAGGGGTTTCCTTTTGTGCTCTAATTTCTTTAATTATTTCAAATCCATTCATTTCAGGCAACATAATATCTAGAATAATCAAATCATAATCAACCGAAAGTGCTTCATTTAAGCCTTTTTTCCCATTCTGCTCTATTTTAACTACAAATTCACTTATTTCCAAATAATCTCTTTGAAGTTCAGCAATACTAATATCATCTTCAACTATAAGAATTTTCTTCACAAAATCACATCCATCTTATTAATTCTCTTTTTAAAACTACCCTATGTTAACATTAGTATCATATTTTTTTAATGTGAATAAAATTTCAGTACCGATATTTTGCTGACTCTCAGCCCATATTTCACCTGTATGATACTCAACAATCCCTTTTGAAATAGCTAAACCTAATCCTGAGGCACCTGTATTTATATTTCTAGACGTATCTTCTCTATAAAATCTTTCAAAAATATAAGGTAGCGCTTCTTTAGAAATTCCACGACCATTATCTTTAATTTTAACAATAATATATTCTTCCTTATCTTCTACTGATAATTCAATTAAAGGACTTTTGTCTAAATCAACATTTTTAACAGAATTTGATACAATATTAGTTATAACTCTTTTAATTTGCTGCCCATCAGCGTAAACAAATATTTTACCTTTAGGCTTAGTATACACAAACTGGATATTTTTCTTTAATAAATCAAATCCAAGTTCTTCTGTACAATCCTCTAAATAATCTGTAAAATCCAATTTACATAAATTAAAATCCACCTTTTTCAAATCCAATTTTGAAAATAAAAATAAATCATTTATCAAATTATCCATATGGTCTGCTTTAGCTATTATAGTATCTATATACTTATCCATTTTTTCTGGTGAATCAGCAATACCATCCTTTATACCTTGTATATACCCTTTAATTGATGTTATTGGAGTTCTTAAATCATGAGAAATATTTGAAATTAACTCTTTCCGATTTTCTTCATATTGCTTCTGGGCACTAAGTGATTCTTTAAGTTTAATTCTCATTTCTTCAAAAGAGTTTGAAAGTTCTGTAATTTCATTATTGCTTTTTTTGCATTTAATACCTATTTCAAAATCCAAATTACCATTTTTTATTTCTTCTGATGCATCTTTCAATTTATTCAAAGGAGTAACTATACTCTTTGAAACAAAATATGTTAATACTACCTGCGTTAATATCAAAATGGAAATGGCAATGATAATAACTGAAAGCATTATTTTATTAACGCTACTCATAAAATATGTTGTATCCATTAAAATACAAATTGTTCCTTTTGAAGAATCTCTAAAATAAAAATCATAACTTACCAAGTTCATTAATTCGGATGATCCCCATTCTGAATTCTCCAAAAGTATAACATGGGAATAATCTTCTATTATAGTTTTATACTCATCTTTTTTTAAAAATTCTGTAGAATATACATTCTCATTCCCCTTAAAAATAACCACTCCACCATTTATTTTAGTTAACTCTTCTTCTAATTCCCCTACAAATTCTTGATTTGATAAGTCAGTATCTATACTTATCAGTTTTAAATTGGTCTTATGATTAACAACTTCAAGTGTATTATAAATATCATGTACAACCACACCGTTGTACCTTCCTGAATAATTAGTATTATAATTAGATATATATACCATTCTGAACAAATAAATAATTAACGAAATTAATATCATGGGGACTATTACCATTGCTATATGTGAATAAGTTAATCTCTTCTTTATATTCATAAGCACCTCTTTAATTCAATGCACAATGCACAATTTACAATGCACAATTGTGGATGATTTTCTTCTCTTCGTTCAGAAAATCTTTTAATTAATTGAAACATAATCAAACCATAATTTAAACAATAACAATAAATAATAAGAATTTATTATTTATTGTTTTGTTTATTTATTGTTTATTTATTGTTTTATAAGATATAAGAATTTTTTTAGCTCCGCTAAAAAAATCCCTCCTTAATTGTGCATTGTGCATTATGCATTGTGCATTGCTCTACTCATATCTAAGTGCATCTATTGGTTTTAATTTAGCTGCTTTTCTTGCTGGGTAAATCCCAAAGAATATGCCTATCGATGAAGAAAATAAAATCGTCAATAAAATTGAAGTCGCTGAGAATTCTGGAACTACATCCATAAAACCACCTGCTATACTAGCTAGTGAAACACCCAGAATTATTCCAATTATGCCACCAATCATAGTTAATATAGCTGACTCTGTTAAAAATTGCATTAGAATATTTCCTGTTGTTGCACCAATTGCTTTTCTAATTCCAATTTCTCTTGTTCTTTCTGTAACAGAAACGAGCATTATATTCATAACTCCTATTCCACCAACTAGTAAAGAAATACCAGCTACAGCACTTATAAATGTAGTGAAAATTCCAAGTACACTATTAATCTGTTCTAACATTGCAAATACATTTTGCATCTCATATAATTCCTGCCCTTCATTTCTATGCCTGCTTTCTAGCAAAGAAACTATACTATTTCCTACTCCTTCTGCTTCATCTTGCGTTTCTGCAATAACTCTAATGTTTGAAATTTCTATACTCTTACCAGTTAAAGTTTCAAAAGAAGTATATGGCATATAAGCAATTACATATTCATCTTGAGGTGGTCCAAAATTAGTAACTGATTCTGTAATCCCTATAATTTTAATTAGTTTTGTATTCTCACCAATTTTAACTTTAATTGTTTCACCTACTGCATTCGTATACCCAAATAAGTTTTCTGCTGAAGTCTCATCAATTATTGTAACTAACTTACCACTGTTTACCTCATCTAGATTATAAAATCTTCCATACACCATTTCTAAAGCATTTGCCTCATCATAAAAATCATTACCACCTGAAATACTTATACTGAAGCTTTTAGTATCTGTTATAACTCTTCCTCCTGTGGACAAGCTTGGTGATAAATATTTTACTCCTGTAATATTTTTATTTATTGATTCTATATCTTCATCAGTAATGTAATCACTACCTGAAGCTACTTTCCCATCTACACTAACTACTACAGCCGAAGCCCCTATTTTTTCAAATTCTCCAGTAATAGAATTTGTTCCACCAGACCCTAAAGCTAAAATAGCTATAACTGAACTAATTCCTATTATAATACCTAACATTGTAAGAAAGGACCTCATTTTATTAGCTAATATACTATCAAAAGCCATTTTCAAACTTTCGAAAAAATTCATTAAATCACCTATTTTCTATAAAATATTAAAAGTTATTCCTATTGCGTAATAACTAATCTATCTTTAACTTCTTTATCTCCAACTAATTTTCCATCTAAAAATCTTACAATTCTTTTTGTATACTTTGCAACATCAGGCTCATGTGTTACCATAACTATAGTTTTACCCTCATCATTAAGCTTTTGAAATATATCGATAATATCCAGTGTAGATTTACTATCTAAGTTACCTGTTGGTTCATCAGCCATTATAACATTTGGATCATTAACTATTGCCCTTGCTATTGCAACTCTTTGTTTTTGGCCACCTGATATCTCATTGGATTTATGATGGACTCTATCACTAAGTCCTACTTTTTCTAAAGCTACTAAAGCTCTTTGTTTTCTTTCTTTTAATGATACTCCTGCATATATCATTGGCAATTCGACATTTTCTAGTATTGTCATTCTAGGCAAAAGATTAAAAGATTGAAATACAAAACCAATTTCTTTGTTTCTTACAAATGCCAATTCATTTTCAGTTAAATTGGATACATCTTTACCATTTAAAAAATAAGTACCAGAATCTAGTCTATCAAGACATCCTAAAATGTTCATAAGTGTTGATTTCCCTGAACCTGACGGACCCATTATAGATGTGAATTCACCCTGTTCTATTTTAAGTGAAACATCATTTAATGCCATAAAGTCAATTTCTCCAGTTATATATCTTTTTATTATGTTTTTAACTTCTATCATTTATACCATTCCTCCTGCTAAGCCATTCTTTTCATCACAGAATTTAGTTACTCATTCCTCTTCTTGTTGAAAATAAACCACCTGTTTTTTCGATACTCTCTGAGCCGTTCAAAACAATTGTCCCATCTAAAATTTCACTTGAAGGATTAAGTATAACTTCTTCTCCTAATTCTAATCCACTTATAATTTCTACGTAAGAATCTGATTGAAGCCCTTTTTCAATAACTTTTTTAACAGCTTTACTATCTTGAACAACAAATACAAATTCTTCTCCTGTTTCATCCTTCTTTATACTTTCCACTGGAATATATAAAACATCCTTTTCTGATTGTAATAGAATATCTACATCTGCTTCAAAATTAATTTTTAACGCTGAATTTTCACTACTGACTTTTACTTCCACTAATAAATTACCTGTCATATCATCTGCCTTAGGGGCAATATATGAAACTTCTCCTTCATATTCTTTATCTCCATCATAGATTGTGGCTAAATTCCCAAGTGCTACATTTCCAGCTTCATATTTATCAATATATAAAACAATTTTCAAATCATTTAAATCTGTAATTTCAACTAATCCGCCACCAGCTGCCTGAACATTATTAGTGCTTATTCCTTCTTCTGCATTTACAGCTGTTATAGTACCTGCTTTTTCAGCAACAATTTTCTCCTCAATTTCTACTGATTTCGCTTGGTCCAAATTAATTTGTGCAGATTCAACTGTATTTTCAGCTTGCTTTATACTAGTGTCTTTAACATACACTATAGTATCTATTTTCTGTTCTAAAGTACTAATTTCAGCTTCTGCTTTTGTTTTTTCTGAGTTCAAAGCTGTTAATTGACTTTGTAATGTAGTATTTTGTGTTGCTGAAGTTTGTCCTTGGCTTGCCTCTGTATTTTCTACTTCAGCTGAATTTTGATCTTGAATTAATGCCTCTGTATCTTCTATCTCTTTATTCAACGATTCAATTTCTGATTCTAAATCATCAATTTGTGAATTATAATCAGCCTTTTTAGCGTCAGCATCTGTATTTTGATTTTGAAGACTCTGTAAACTTAGTTTTGCATTATCCAATTGAATTTCTAATAATCTTACAGAGTTACTGTTATCTTCCACATCAAATGTTACTAAAACTTGTCCTTCTTCTACTAAATCTCCCACTTTTACATTTACTGTTTCTATAGTAGATATACCTTTAGCATTATAGCTTTTAGTATACTCTGATTGGATTGTTCCTACAGAAGAAAGCAAGTCATCCACATCACCTTGCTCTACGTTAGCTGTATTAACAGATATTCCTTGTGGCGTAGAATTTCCACCTACAACTCTTAAAGCAATCAGAGCGACTGCAATTATTAATACACTTACAATTATAATTCTTTTTTTTGAGAATTTTTTCATATCCCTTACACTCCTTATTTTAATATCATTTATTTCTCTTTTGATTTAAATAATACAATAATGCATTAATTATGTCCCATTAGATATTATTCTACACTATAAAGATTAAATTCATTACAAGAAAGTCTTAAAAATCTATTAAATTATTAATGTACTCTAAAGGAATAGCTTAAATCCATTTTCTTTAAGCCACTTTTTCTTTATATCATAGTCCGGCATTATATGTTGTACCAAACTCCAAAAGTCTTTAGAATGATTCATATGGATAAGATGACATAATTCATGTACAACAACATAGTCTATTACATCTACAGGGGCCATTATTAGCCTCCAATTAAATAAAACATTTCCTGTGCTTGTACAACTACCCCACCTTTTCTTTTGTTCTTTTGATTTTACTTTTATAGGTCTTACTCCAACTATATTTTGGTAATGAGCAACTCTATTATTTATAACTCTACTAGCTTCTATTTTAAACCATCTTATCAATTCCAATTTTATTATATCTTCGTTTGTTGTAGTAATTTCTATATTTTTTCTAATTATTATATTTTCGCAGTTATTTTTCTTATTAATCAAAATTATATCTATACAGTCACTATTTTTACTCTCATTTAGTGAAAGAGAATATTCTTTTCCTAGGTAATAAAAAATACTACCCTTTTTAAATTGTTTTTTTTCGTTTTTATAATCAATTTCCTTAAAATAATTCAACTTTTTTAATATCCAAGAATGTTTTCCTTGCAATATATCCATTATTTGATTTTCATCTAGAAATAAAGGTGCAATAACTATCACTTCATTTGGAGGTTTGATCTTTATTTCCATAGTTTTTCTTTTTCTATAAATTAATTCTGCTTTAATTTCTGTGTGGTCCTTTTTTATAGTAATAATCTTATTTTTTTTCATATTAATCTCCTGTTTTTTCTATAATCTATATATACTCATATAACATCTATAACAATTTTTTAATATTAAGATTATGTTTTAAATAGGTGTTGATATGAATTAATTAAACAGCATAAATATCAACAATATTCTAAAATATAGCTTAATTTATAAATAACCTAAATTTCACAACAAACTCTTCAATAATCATTTTATCATTTGTATAACAATATACAAATGGCTTTTAATCAAAAATATAACCCACTAATTTAATAGTGAGTTATATTTCTGGCATCCCTTTTGGTTTTTTCTTCATATTTGTATCTACTTCCAATGTTATTGGGTTTGCTTTTTTAGGATTGTTTTTCTTGTTATCGTCAATTGCTTTTTTATTATGTTTTTGTTTCATAAAAACTCCCCTTTCAGACTTAGAATACCCTTTTATTCATTTTCTATTCAAATCTATTTTTATCATTTAAATATTCTTCATCAGTAAATATATCTATAAACTGTTTTACATTGAACGATTTGTAAATAGATCATATTTACATAAAACCCGATATCATATATGGCGTTATATTAAACTCTTCAAATAAAATAAGCCATATGGCTTATTTTATAAGTATTTTTTTATTTCTTCTACTTTATCAAGTTTTTCCCAAGATAAATCTACATCTGTTCTTCCAAAATGTCCATAAGCTGCAGTCTTTCTATATATTGGTCTTCTCAATTCTAACTCTGCGATTATAGCACCTGGTCTTAAATCAAATACTTTTTCTACTATTTCTACTATTTTATCTTCTGCATATTTTGATGTACCAAAAGTGTCTACAGTTATTGATACTGGTTTAGCTACACCTATCGCATAAGCTAACTGTATTTCTAGCTTATCAGCAACACCAGCAGCAACTAAATTTTTAGCTACCCATCTAGCAGCATAAGCAGCTGACCTATCAACTTTTGTACAGTCTTTTCCTGAAAAAGCTCCACCACCATGTCTTCCCATACCACCATAAGTATCAACAATTATTTTTCTACCAGTTAAACCAGAATCCCCTTGTGGTCCACCAATTACAAATCTTCCCGTAGGATTGATAAAATAATTAGTATTTTCATCTAATAATTCTTCTGGAACAATCTCTTTAACAACATAATTTATTAAATCTTCTCGAATAGTTTCTTGTGTTACGTTTGCATCATGCTGTGTAGAAATTACTATAGTTTCTATCCTTGCAACTTTATCTCCGTCATATTCAACTGTAACCTGTGTTTTACCATCAGGTCTCAAATAGCTTAAAGTCCCATTTTTTCTTACTTCAGTTAATCTTCTTGCTAATTTGTGAGCCATGCTTATAGGTAATGGCATATATTCTTCAGTTTCATTGGTAGCATAACCAAACATCATCCCTTGGTCTCCTGCACCTACTGCTTCAGTATTATCTTTTTTGCCTTCTTTTGATTCTAATGCTTCATTAACTCCCATAGCGATATCCCCTGATTGCTCATCAATAGAAGTAATTACTGAACAAGTATCAGCATCAAATCCGTATTTAGCTCTTGTATATCCAATTTCTTTTATAGTATTCCTTACAACTTTAGGAATATCAACATAACAATCAGTTGATATTTCTCCCATAACTAATACCATACCTGTTGTTACAGCAGTTTCACATGCTACTCTACCATTTGGGTCTTTTTCCATTATTGCATCTAGTATTGAATCTGATATTTGATCACAGATTTTATCTGGGTGCCCTTCTGTAACTGATTCTGATGTGAATAATTTTTTCATAAAATTTCCCCCTCCAATAATAAAACCTCTCCACAAAAGTGAAGAGGTTATTTTCATAAACGACTCACTCATCTTGCAGCTTTAGCTGCTGGAATTAGCACCTTGCACTTTTGTACAGGTTGCTGGGTTTCATAGGGCCACGTCCCTCCACCTCTCTTGATAAGTAGAACTATATTTAATTTATTTAAAATCAATGTTATATTACCACACTGAAAAAACACTGTCAATAAATTATATCTATAATTTATTCTTTGTTAATAAACTGTATAATAAAATTTAATCTTTACGCTACAATATTTATATAACAGCTACGGTATTGTGTAAACTCTATATAAAAAGAGTATTACAACTTGTAATACTCTTTTGGTGGAGGAAGACGGATTCGAACCATCGAAGCGAAACGCAACAGATTTACAGTCTGCCCCCTTTGGCCACTCGGGAACTCCTCCAAAATATATTAAATTGTACATGGTGGGCACAACAGGGCTCGAACCTGTGACCCCCTGCTTGTAAGGCAGGTGCTCTCCCAGCTGAGCTATGCGCCCATGGTAAATGGTGGAGGAAGACGGATTCGAACCATCGAAGCGAAACGCAACAGATTTACAGTCTGCCCCCTTTGGCCACTCGGGAACTCCTCCACACATGGTGCTGGTACTAGGAATTGAACCCAGAACCTACTGATTACAAGTCAGTTGCTCTACCAATTGAGCTATACCAGCGCATTTATTTTTATGTTTTATATTGTTTTACCGACGAGTTATAGTATACCTAGATATTCTTTTTATTTCAAACTCCATTTAGGACCATTTTATCCAACTAAACTTCATTTTACTACAAATATATCTTAATTACTCTTTTATTCATAGGGTAATACTTTTTAAAAAATTGCTCTTTATTTTAAAATTAATAACAATCTTTTAAATTCACTTAAAAACACATAATAACTATATGTATACTATATAGAAAAAGCCATTAATTTTAATCCTTTTTCTCTACTGCATCAACGTCTATATACTCATCAATTACATCCTCCATTTTTTTAAAATCCTCATTTGTCAATCTCTTCTCTGCTAACTTAAGAGCACACGACACCCCTTCTTCTCTATCATCCATATACAAATAATTTTTTATTTTAACATAATCAATTGGTGAAAATTTAGTTCCTAAAAACAACAATGTTTTCTTCTCATTTAATGTTAATTCATCAAGAATTTTATCTGCATCAACTTTAAAAACTGATACATCTTTTTCATTTAATATGTAAATTTCATCAATATTTTCATTTTTTTGACTTGTATTTTTTTCATTTTGGATGATACCAATATCATCTTTTTCATTGCAATTTGCATTATTTGCATTATTTGAATTATTTGAATTATTTAGATTCTCAATTATTTTTTTTTCCTCATTATTGTTTTTCATATCGATACATGCTTTAGTAACATCCTCATCATTATTACAATTTTCTTTTACCTCTTCTATATTATCTTTAATAGTGGTATTATTTATTACTTGTGAATCTTGATATTCTCTTACTTCAATTTTTTCTCTATCAATTATTTCAGCACACTCTTGTTTCCCATTTAAATTATAATCATGGGTCATTAAAATTACTGATATAATTGTACATAATATTATAATAATCGATAAGTATCCTTTTTTCATAATAATCACCTCTATTTGTAATTATTTCCACTAAATTTGATTTTATACAAACCTTATAAAATCAAATTTTCTAGCATATAAATTAATGAGGAGGTGCATATTTGGATAAACTTAAAGTTAATTATTTTGAAGACTTATCTTACTATAAATTATCTTATTTTATTAAAGATTATATTGATACCAATACAGTAATTATTTGCATAGGAACAGATCGCTGCATAGGAGATTGCTTAGGTCCAGCTGTAGGTTCTATGTTAGTACAAAAGAATTTTCCTTTAAAAGTATACGGAACTATCAATTCTCCAATCCATGCATTAAATATAGATAAAAAACTAAAAGAAATAAAAAAAGAAAATCCAGCTTCTAAAATTATAGGAATAGATGCTTGCTTAGGAAATAAAAAAAATATAGGCGAGATACAAGCGAGAAATTATCCAATCCACCCTGGAAAAGGTGTAGGCAAAGTATTACCCGCTGTTGGTGATTATTCAATTATCGGAATAGTTGATTCTAGTGATAATAATGAACTTTTTACAAATAGGAATATCAGATTAAATCTAATATTAGATATGGCAAAAGTAATCTGTGATGCATTTTTACATTCTTATTATTTATTTAAATTCAGATAAAAAAGCTACGCAGAATCACTTCACTAGGAAATTTTATGTTTTACAAATACAACTACTAAATCTAAGTATTTCCATAAATGCTGTTACTAAGTTCTTCCACTCCTACACCATTTTTTTATTGTATAGGAAAGAGAAAAAACTTTCCTATACAATAAAAAGATCCTTCCAGGATCCTTTTATTCAAAGCTAAAACCTTTGTCTATAGATGTTGTATCTATTTTATCAATATAATTCAACACTTCTCCTGTTCCTAATGCAACACATGAAACTGCTTCATTCGCTACATATACAGGCACATTTGTAATTTTCTGAATTAGTTTGTCTAAACCATTGAGTAAAGATCCCCCACCTGTCATAATAATTCCATTATTAGAAATATCTGCAGCTAGCTCTGGTGGAGTTCTTTCGAGTACTGAATGTGCACATTCTGCTATAGCATGAACTACTTCATATAATCCTTCTTTTATTTCTTCAGAAGATACTGTAATATTTTTAGGTAATCCAGTAATTAAGTCTCTCCCCCTAACTTCCATAGTAGGGTTCCCTTCTCTTTCAAACGCAGTAGCTATATTAATTTTCAAATTTTCTGCAGTTCTCTCACCAATAAGTAACTTGTGCTTTTTCCTAATGAACCTAATTATTGCTTCATCAAACTTATCACCAGCTACTTTAATAGAGTTTCTTACAACCATGCCTCCTAATGATATAACGGCAATATCAGTTGTTCCTCCACCAATATCAATTATCATTTTCCCAACAGCTTTAGTAATATCTAATCCTGCACCAATAGCTGCTGCGATAGGTTCTTCAATTAATGAAACTTTTTTTGCACCTGCATTAATAGCTGCGTCTTTTACTGCTCTTTGTTCAACTTCTGTAGCTTTACAAGGAACGCAAACAACAACTCTTGATGCTTTAAGATTTCTTTTACCAACCGCGGTACGCAGAAAATACTTAAGCATTTTCTCTGTAATGTCATAATCTGATATTACACCGTCTCTCAATGGACGTATCGATACAATATTTCCTGGTGTTCTTCCTATCATTTTTCTAGCTTCTTCACCTACAGCTAGTACCTCATTGGTATTCGTCTCAATTGCAACAACTGAAGGTTCTTTAAGCACTATCCCTTTTCCTTTAATATAAACTAATACAGTAGCTGTTCCTAAATCAATACCCACATCCGTATTCCTATTCCACAACATCCAATAACCCACTCCTGCTCTTTAGTTTTAAAATACCCACATTAATTATTATATACATATAATTCTTTAATTTCTATATATTCATAAAAAAAAATAGTTTTTTTATATAATTTTTAACCATCTATTGTCTTATATTTCATTTTTGTTGCTTTTCCACCTCGTATATGTCTTTCAGCTTTATTTAAATCTAAAACAATTTTAGCTTCTGTTGCTATTTGAGGGTTTATTTTTGGTAATCTTTCAGTCATATCTTTATGAATTGTACTTTTACTAACACCAAATACTTTTGCTGTTTTTCGTATTGTTGCTTTTGATTCAATTATATATTTAGCAACCTCTAAAACTCTTTCTTCAATGTAGTCCTTCAACTTTCTGCCTCCTTAACTACTATATTAATATTTATGCATTTTTTACTCAATCAAGTACTAATATTAAGTCATTTCCATAAAGGAAATGACTTAATATTATTTACCCATTCCTAATATTTTAAATATTGTAATGGATCCAAACTTGAATATTGAATATCCTCATCTAAACCCTTCATGACTTCAAAATGCAAAAAGTTATTACCATAATCTTCACATGCACCTCTTACAGTAGTTCCTCCTATTTTACCTACTACATCACCTTGCTTTATTTTATCTCCTATATTTAAAGTAATTTCTTTATTTAGATTGCTATATACTGTTCTTAAATCACTTTGAGGATGATATAGCACAACTTTCACACCATCCTGAGTATCTTGAGAAATTTCTTGAACCTCACCATCTATTACTGCAACAACATCTGTATCCAAATCAGCTACTATATCTATTCCAAAATTTGGTCTACTTGTTTCAGTAGTATTCCAAAAAACAGGAACCTCTGAATATGCTCTTGCAAGTGTGCCAACTACTGGATTAATAAAGCTTTGTGCATTGTTTGAAGTAACAGCAACAGTTTTATTTTCTTCTGTAGCAACCTCATCAGTAGTTTGTTCTTGTGAAGTATCAATTTTAGTCTCTTCTTTACCATCGTCACTTACCGCTTCTTCAACTTGTTCTAAATCATTATTTACTAATTCCTCTCCATTCTTCTTTACTTCTAGTGCCCCATCTATAATAGATTTATCATTTAACACAGTATCTTTTCCAAAGGAATCACTAGCTGTATCAATTTCACTATTAATTGCACTATCAATAGCCTCTTCGGTAGTTCTGCTTCTAGATGTCACTGCTGCAAAAGTAGCTACTATACATAGGCACACAAAAAGAATTACATAAAAACCTTCTTTCTTGATAAAATTTGTTTTTTTGTTATTTTTATCTTTAAAGTCCATAAAAACACCTCCTACTTGTAGTTTGTCCGGTATACATTAAAAAATACATTATTTTGTAAAAAACTTTTCCTTATTTTTCTACAAAATACTACATTTCCCGATACAAATTGAAATTCATAATGTTCAACACTGAAATACTGTATAAAGCATTTGCGAGCACGGCAATATTTTTAACTTAAAATCACTTTCAAGCTGTTTTTAAATATATCTTTCAATAAAACCTTCCTTTAAGTGAGTCAATTATCCATAATTTACATTTATCTTTGCTAAAAATAAACACTAATTAATACATAATTCATAAAACTCAGCAAAAACAAAAAGACTCTCCAACTATATCTCGGAAAATCTTTTTTAACTAATAAATTCTTTTTTCTGTATTTTTTATGTATTTTTTATATCTATTTTTTTATACATTGATTTTATATTTTAAATATGAATTGTCTCATCTAACTATACCTATTTCTACTCCTGTATAGTAGTATTTTAAAATCTGATCATATGTCATACCCTCTTCTGCCCTTGCATCAGCGCCCCATTGACTCATTCCTACACCATGTCCATATCCTTTAGTTATTATTTTAACTTCATCCGTCAAGAATTCAAACTCAAAACAAGAAGAATTCAAATTGAATATATTTCTAATTTCAATACCTGTCATAGTTACATTTCCTATTTGTACTGTTTTTATATATCCCGATTCACTCCTGCTGGTAATCCTAATTTGTGATGATAAATTCTTTGTGTTCACGCCAGTATTAGCCACATTATTATTTATCCTTACTACTACATCAGCATTATTAAACAAATACTCATTTTCATATTTAGGAGAACCTTCTTCTCCTGGACTTTCAACACTTTTTAAATATGGAATTTCTTTATTAAATACGTCTATTGAATCTTGAGTATTTCCTGCAGAAGTTGAAAAATAAAATGGTGATAACACTAATTGACCTTCATAGGCTAACACTTGTCCTGATGTTTCTTCTACCGCTTTTGTGATTTTACTCCAATATTCTTCACCTTTACTCTCTGGCCAATACTTAAGCCTTGTCTCCTTATTCATATAAACTTGGCAATTAACATCATCAGTTACATTAGCACCTTTTTTACAAGCCTTCGGGTTACTATTTCCTCCAAATTCTTCAATATGAGCAACAACATAAGTTCTAGCAGCAACAGCCTGTGCTTTAAGTGCTTCGAATTCAAATTCTGCTGGCATTTCTGCTGCTACAACACCTTTAACATAATCTTCAAGACCCAATTTAATTACTTTATTATTTTCAACCAACAAAACATCCACTGAAATGTTATTTGATTGTTGATTCACTTGAATTCCTTTTTCTTCACTATTATTTTGATTAATTTCATTTTGATTAATTTCGTTTTGATTAATTTCATTTTGATTAGTATTAATTTCGAATTCGCTATTATCATTTTGAATAACTATTTTTGAAAAAAACACCATAAAGGCAATAATAAATAAAACAGTTCCCAATAATCTCTTCAAAATATTACACCCCATTCTTTTACCTATTCGTTAAAATGTACTATTATATTTTATTAATTAGATTAAAAATTTATTACACTATAGTATTTGAAAAACACCCAATAATGCAAAAAAGATCCTCATCAAAACGAGAGGCCACTAAAAAAAGTATTCTTTTTCAGTGGCCTCTCAAAACGACGAGGATCTTTTAATTTATTAAAGATTTTCTAACCTTTGAGAAGAAAATCCTCCTTAATTGTAGTTGCCAATTACATTTTACTATGCACTCATTGTGCATTCCCTTTTAAAAAGGTTCTAACTACACTCTACACTCTGCAAATTGCACTCTATATTTTAAAAATAACTATTCTCTTTTCATAAAACCGCCTAATTTATTAATCTTATTCTCAATATTATAGTAGCCCCTATCTATATGAAATATATCCGTTATCTCAGTAACTCCCTCTGCAGCCAATCCTGCAATGACCAGAGCTGCTCCTGCCCTAAGATCAGTAGCTACCACTTTAGAACCCGATAAATTTTTTACTCCTTCTACAACTGCTGTACGACCATCAATTTTGATTTGTGCACCCATTCTCTTAAGCTCAGAAACATGCATAAATCTATTTTCAAAAATTGTCTCTGTAATTATACTATTTCCACAAGTTGTACATAACAGAGCCATTATTTGTGCCTGCATATCGGTAGGAAATCCAGGATATGGCATTGTCTTAATATCTACTGATTTCAATTCACCTGTTGCATCTATAACTATATTCGTATCATTCTTTTCTATAGCAACACCTATCTCTTCTAATTTTGCTATAATTGGTTTCAAGTGTTGTGAATTAATATCATTTATTATTACCTTACCATGAGTTATAGCTGTAGCCGCCATAAATGTCCCCGCTTCTATCCTATCTGGAATAGGTCTATGTTTTATCCCCTTAAGTTCCCTTACTCCCTTAATTAATATAGTATTTGTACCTGCTCCATTAATATTTGCACCCATACCATTCAAAAATTTTGCCAAATCTACAATTTCAGGTTCAGTAGCTGCATTTTCTAATGTTGTAATGCCTTCTGCTAAAACTGCTGCCATCATAATATTCTCTGTTGCCCCTACAGAAGGGAAATCTAAATAAATCTTATTCCCTATAAGTTTTTTTGCAGTTGCTTCAACATATCCATGACCAATATCTATGTTTGCACCTAATTTTTTAAATCCTTTCAAGTGAAGATCTATAGGCCTAGTACCTATGTTACAACCTCCTGGAAGAGCTATCTTAAACCTACCAAATCTAGCTATCATAGGCCCCATTATTAAAAACGACGCTCTCATAAGCCGTACTAAATTAGCATCTGGTTCTATATTTGTTACATTAGATGTATCTATCTTTATTATTTGATTTTCTTTATCTATTATTATATTTGAGCCTATAGATTTTAATACCTCACAAATAACAAAAACATCTTGCAAAAATGGTGCTTTTTCAATTGTGCACCTATCTGCCGATAATATTGAAGCTGCAATTAATGGAAGCACTGCATTTTTAGCTGAACTAATTTCTACTTGCCCATTTAACTTATAACCACCCTGAATAATAAATTTCTCCATTTTTATCCTCCATTTTAATTTCTATTAATAGCTTCTATTTATTTCAGGAGTACCAATAATTAAGTAATTCCCTGAAGAATAATTGCACACTGCAAAATTAAAATCCTTTATAATTCCATTGTTTAATTTTCCAGAATACATATGTGTATTAGCTGTTGTACTAAATCCATTACTTAACTCAATTGTATTAACATCAGATGCCCCAATACTATTAATTTCACTTATCACTTGATTATTCACTTTTTCTAAATTTTTTCCCTCATTTAATTTACATTGCACATACAAACTATAATTTATTTTACTCTGAAAATTTTCATTCAAGTACAACAAAACTTTTTCCTTTAATTTTAATAACTCATAATCTTTATTTTTAAATATTCTCATAACATAATAATACTGATTACCATCATATTTTTTTTGTATTTCACCATTACCATTATCTCCATAAACTTTAATGTAAACTTCATCAGCTTTACTTATAGATTCACTAGCACTATTAACTAATTCACTTTTCAATAAATTCATTAGTTTTTCTTCTTCAAAATTTTCTATTGTTACTATAGTTACTTCAATACCATACTCAATAACTTTACAATCAACTTCTGATAATATATTGTTTATGAGATCATTATTCTTTTTAGCATATGAAATATGATAATTACCAAATAAAAAAATAACTAAAAAGATAAACATGGTAATACTTTTATTTTTACCCATAAATTAACACCATCCTCTTTTTTAATTCTTAACAAAACTGGTGATAATTATTCAGTAAATATATTATTAATATATAGTTTAATGAGTAAATTTGTGAATATATGATTAAGAAAGACTTTTTCTCTATAAAAAAAGATATCTAATCATAATGATTAAATATCTTTTTTTATATCCTTTGTTTTAATTCTAATTAAAGACCTAAGTAATGCATTTCTAGCCCTACCTATATCGACCTTCTCATCTTTCGAAGCAAGTCTTTTTTGAGCCCTTTCTTTGGCCCTTTCAGCTCTTTCCAAGTCAATATCCTCTGGATATTCACAAGCTTCATAAAGCATCAACACCGTTTCTCTGTCAACTTTTAGTAATCCTGTTGACGAGAAAAACTTGACTACACTTCCATCTTCATTTTCTATTTGTGAAATAGTTGGTTCTAAAGCCGCTGTAATAGGTTCTCTATTTGGTAAAATACCAATTTTCCCATTAATTGTTTTAGTGATTATACTAATTACTTTTCCTGAAAAAAATTCTTTTTCTTTTGTCAATATAGTAAGATCAATATTCTTATTCATCAATACCATTCCCCATTACAAAGATTTTGCTTTTTCTACAGCTTCCTCTATTGTTCCTACAAAAAGAAAGGCTGACTCTGGAATATCATCATACATTCCTTCAATTATCCCTTTAAACCCTTTAATAGTTTCTTTAACGGGTACAAACTTTCCTTCTATACCAGTAAACTGCTCCGCTACCGTAAAAGGTTGAGACAAAAACCTTTGTACCTTTCTAGCTCTAGAAACTAACAACCTATCTTCATCCGCTAATTCTTCTATCCCTAAAATAGCTATAATATCTTGAAGTTCTTTATACCGTTCAAGAATATGCTTTATTTTAGTTGCTATTTCATAATGTTCTTCACCAACTATGTTTTCATCAAGTATAGTTGAATTTGATTCTAGTGGGTCAACTGACGGATATATTCCAAGTTCTGCAATACTTCTAGATAAAACAGTCGTAGCATCTAAATGTGAAAATGTAGCTGCTGGAGCGGGGTCAGTTAAATCATCTGCTGGTACATATACTGCTTGAACTGAAGTTATTGACCCACTAGTAGTAGAAGTAATTCTTTCTTGCAAAGCTCCCATTTCTGTTGCTAATGTAGGCTGATACCCTACTGCAGAAGGTATTCTACCTAATAGGGCAGAAACCTCAGAACCTGCTTGTGTAAATCTAAAAATATTATCTATGAACAGCAATACATCCTGCCCTTTATCTCTAAAATATTCAGCCATCGTAAGTCCTGTAAGAGCTACTCTCATTCTCGCTCCTGGTGGTTCGTTCATTTGCCCAAAAACTAAAGCAGTTTTATTTATTACTCCAGATTCTTTCATTTCGTAGTATAAATCGTTACCTTCTCTGGTTCTCTCTCCTACTCCTGTAAATACTGATAATCCACCATATTCTTTAGCAATGTTGTTTATCAACTCTTGAATTAAAACCGTCTTACCTACTCCAGCTCCACCAAACAAACCTATTTTACCACCTTTTTTATATGGAGCAATTAGGTCTATTACTTTAATTCCTGTTTCGAACATCTCTGGCTCTACAGATTGCTCAGTAAAGCTTGGAGCTGATCTGTGAATAGGATAAATCTCTTCTGGAATAATCTCATCTTCTTTATCAATTGTTTTTCCCAAAACATTGAATAATCTTCCTAGTGTATTATTGCCTACGGGCACAGATATTGGATTTCCAGTATCACGAGCTTCCATACCTCTTTTTATACCTTCTGTAGATTCCATTGCAATACTTCTTACTATGTCATCCCCAATATGCTGTTCTACTTCAGTAACTAAAATCTTATCTCCAATTTTAATTTCTATAGCATTTAAAATATTTGGAAGATCATCAGAATCAAATCTAATATCTATAACAGGCCCAATAATTTGAACTACTTTCCCTGTATTTCTATCCATATTACACCCCTATTTCTGAGCTTCTGCTCCTCCTATTATTTCCGATATTTCTTCTGTTATTACATTTTGCCTAACTCTATTAAATTTTGTTTGAAGTTCATCTAATAAGTCTTTTGCACTTCTACTTGCACCATCCATAGCATACAGTCTAGCACCTTGCTCACTAGCTTTACTATTCAATAGCATATTAAGTATCGTTCCTTTTAAATAAGTATCCATAATATGCGTAAGCAATTCTTTTTTACTAGGTTCAAATTCCCTAGCCTCAAGAGTATTTTTACTTTCATTACCCCGAGGAAGAGGTAATATTTTTTCAATAATTGTCTCATGAGTAACTGATGTTATATATTTTGTGTATACACCATAAACTTCACTAACTAAAGAATTATCGTACACTTCTTTTATCTTAGATACAATCATTTCAGCTTCATTATCCCCCGGCGTATCAGAAACCTCAATAAATTCAGCTAGAGTCTCTATATTAGTTCCTCTAAAATATTTATGCCCCTTCTCACCTATTGTAATCAAAACGGCATTGCTTGCATTTTCTCCAATTTCTCCAATAATCTTTCCGATAACATTATTATTAAAAGAGCCACATAATCCCATATCTGAAGTAAATACAACATATAATTTTCTTTCACATTTCTTATCCGTACAATAATTGCTTTCCTCAAATTCATCATCAATTGCTAAATCTAAAACAACTTCTTTTAATTTGCTATAATATCTTTCATTGCTTATCAATTGCCCATTTATCTTTTTCAATTTAGAATTAGCAACTAAATTCATAGCTTTTGTTATTTTCCCTGTGTTCTTTATAGATTTAATTCTTCTTTTAATGGCAACCAGATTTGATTCTGACATAATTCACCTCCTGGCGCTCTATTTAGCATCTATAAATATTTTTTTGAATTCTTCTATTGCTGCTTCCAATTCTTTTTTTATTTCATCATCAAGTTTTTGTTTTTCTTTTATTTTCTTTTCTATATCCCTATGATGTGTATCTATAAAATCAAAAAAGTCGCTTTCAAATTGTTCTATTTTCGGTACCTCTACATCCTTTAAATAATTATTAACGCCAGCATAAAGTATTATAACTTGTTTTTCAACGGAAAGAGGGCTGTATTGATCTTGTCTTAATATTTCAACCAACCTTTTCCCTTTTTCTAATAATTCTTTAGCACTTTTATCTAAGTCTGAACCAAATTGAGCAAAAGCAGCCAGTTCCCTATATTGAGCAAGTTCAAGTCTCAACGTAGAAGAAACTTGCTTCATAGCTTTTATTTGTGCTTTACCACCTACACGAGATACAGAAATACCAGCATTTACAGCGGGTTTTTGATCTGCATTAAACAATTCTGTTTCTAAGAAAATCTGCCCATCAGTAATTGATATAACATTTGTAGGGATATAAGCTGTTACATCTCCAGCAAGTGTCTCTATAATTGGAAGTGCTGTAAGTGAACCTCCTCCTAATTCATCAGATAATTTTGCTGCCCTTTCAAGTAATCTTGAATGAAGATAAAATACATCTCCTGGATATGCCTCCCTACCTGGTGGTCTCCTTAATAATAATGACATTGTCCTATAGGCTACTGCATGTTTAGTTAAATCATCGTAAACAATCAAAACATCTTTGCCTTTATTCATAAAATATTCTCCCATACTGCAACCAGCATACGGAGCTATATATTGAAGCGGAGCAGAATCTGATGCAGTAGAAGTAATAACTATAGTATAATCCATTGCACCTTTTTCAGTTAGTATATTAACAATACGTGCTACAGTGGATTGTTTTTGACCAATAGCAACATAAATACAAATTACGTCTTTACCTTTTTGATTTATTATAGTGTCTATAGCAATTGCTGTCTTTCCTATTTGCCTATCACCAATAATTAACTCTCTTTGTCCTTTACCTATTGGAATCATAGAATCAATGGCTTTTATTCCTGTTTGAAGTGGTTCATCAACAGAATGTCTATCTATAACTCCTGGTGCTTGAACTTCAACGGGTCTCATTTGTCTAGTTTTAATAGGTCCTTTTCCATCTATTGCTTCACCTAACGAATTTACTACTCTACCTAAGAGTTCTTCACCAACAGGAACCTCCATAATTTTACCAGTACTTTTAACAACATCGCCTTCTCTAATTCCTTTTTCAGTACCAAGTAAAACGCAAGCTACATTATCTTGCTCTAAATTTAAAGCAAGTCCATATACTCCATTAGAAAATACTAACAGTTCCCCTTCCATACAATCTTGAAGTCCATATACCCTTGCAACTCCATCACCTATTTGTATGATAGTTCCTGAGTCTACTGTTCCCATTTTACTCTCATAACCTTCTATTTCTCTACGAATTATTGAAGTTATTTCCTCAGGATTTATATGCATCATAACACCTCTTTTCTCTATTTCAGTGTTTCCTTAAAACATTCTCTTTTATTTCATTAAACATAAATTTAACAGATTGATCAATTACATCATCACCTATTCTTAGATAAATACCAGCGACTATATCCTTATCAATAGCTTCTTTTAGAATTACTTTTTTACTATACTTTTTTTCCAAATTACAAATCAATATATTTTTCTGTCTCTCTAATAAAGGCACTGCAGTAACCACATTCGCAATTATGCTTCCATGCTTTTCCAAATATATTTTTTCATATTCTACATACTTTTGTTGAATAAAAAGCAATCTATTTTTTTTCAATAATAAGAGTAAAAAATTTAATAATCTATAATCAATCTTGTCTTCAAATATTTCTTTTAAAATTTTCTTTTTTGTAGTTGTTGGAAATTGAGGATGTTTCATCATTATTATAAATTCATGATTTGCATCCATTATTTCTATTATTTCTTTTAAATCTTTTTTAAATTCCTCTACTTTTCCAGCTTTTTCAGCAACCTCATAGAGAGCCATAGCATATCTTCTATCTAAGTATTCATACATAATTAATTACCAACCTCTGATATAAATTCATCAATTAATTTTCTATGATCTTCCTCTTCTAATTTTTTTTGAAGTACTTTTGAAGATAATAATATTGCCATATCAATTACTTTTTCCTGTATTTCCAATTCAAGCTTTTCTCTTTCTACTCCGAGTTCTCTACTCCCTCGCTCTATTATATTTTGAGACTCTGTTCTTGCATCAGTTATAATATCATGCGAAATTCTTTCAGCTTTTTCTTTATACTCTTCTAAAATTATTTTACCTTGATTTCTTGTATCTTTAACAAGTTCTTTATTCTTTTTATGTAATTCTTCAGCCTTTTCTTTTTCTATTTCTGCATACTCTAGCTTATTCTTTATCTTCTCATCTCTATCTTTAATTACTTTATCAACTCTGTCATAAAAATATTTCTTGAATATAAAGAAAAAAATCAAAAAATTAATCATTGTTATTACAGTTCTAGAAAAAACTATCTCTATCATTAAATAGTCCCCTTTCTAGGTATTGATTCTATTTTATAAATTTTTAATATTTTTATTAGTTCTAAAACAAAAATGCTTTTAACGCTAAAATAAGTCCTACCAAAAATCCTACGATTGCAGTACCTTCTGATAAAGCACCCCCAATAACCAACGCCTTGATTATATCTCCTGCTGATTCTGGTTGTCTTGCTATACTTTCTACAGCTTTAGAAGTTGCATTTCCTGTACCTATTCCTCCTCCTATTACTGATAAAGCAGCTACTCCTGCCCCTATTGCACACATTCCCGCTACAAAAGCTTCTGGTGTTAAATTCATAATAAATTCCTCCTTTTTTTATTTAACGATATTCATAATATTGTTAATGTTCTGACACAATTTTAATATTTATCATTGTGAGCATTACAAATATAACCATTTGTATGGTTCCATCAAATACATCAAAATATAATTGAAATGGAATAGGTATTATTAACTGAGCAATTGGACCTATTTCCCCTAATACAGAATAAATTAATTCCACAATAAATGTTGCCGCTAAAATATTTCCAAATAATCTGACACTTAAAGATACAGGTAGCATAACTCTTTCCATAATGTTAGTAGGCAAAAGTATGGGTAGTGGTTTTAAAAACCCACCGAAATAACCTAAAATCCCATTTTTCTTTATAGTGTATCCTTGTATCACTATAAAAGTAATCAAAGCCATACCTATAGTAACACTTAAATCCTTTGTAGGAGGTTCAAATCCAACTAGTCCTACTACATTCATTAGTAATAAAAAGAGTATTAAACTTCCCACAAACGGTGCAAAACTGACTTTATCTTTTCCCATATTATCTTCAACAAATCCATTAACAAATTCAACAAATATTTCCAAATAATGTTGTAACTTACTCGGTATCTCAGTTAAATTTCTAGTTGAATAAAATGAGAATAATAACAATATTAAAATAAATGCCCACTGTACTATTATTCCTTCTGTTATACCAATATCAAGTCCAAATATTTTAATAAAAAAAACTGGGATAGAGCCTTCCACATCCACATAATCACACCCTTAATTGAACATTATCATTATTAAAAATTATCCTTAGTAGCTAATTGAACATTATTATTTAAATATACCATAATCAAATTTTAAAATGCCTATTTAAAAATATAATACAAAACTAGTGACATGTAATGAACAAATATACCAGCCAAAAAGAAAAACACGGAATATGGTTCTTCAATAAAAAACCAAAACCCTATTAATGCAATAATAAAAATTCTTAAATAATAAAAAATAACTATAAGAAATCTATAATTAACTTTTTTCCATTGAAATAATCTCACTGTAACAAATTCATTTGAAATAAAACTTAATAAAGCTATTGCCATTCCTAATAAAGCATATATTGTATATCTCCGAAATAGACTATACGTAATTATTATTAGTATAATCCCTAAAAATATGTCGGTTTTATATTTTTCTTTAAATACGTACAGATACTTTTTATTCTCCATAATACCTCCAACGTATAATAAACTTAAACAATAACCTTACTGCCGTCAAATAATTATATATCATTAATTATTTAATTTAAAATTATTACTTTCATATTTTAAAGGTTATATATTTAAATTATGCTATATAAATTAATTCTACTCAAATGTTATACCATTTACTTTATATCTTATCATATACCTAGTTATATCTTCCATTTTCTTATTTGACTTTATGTTTTTAATTGACTAAGCAATAATGATTATTATGTAAACGCAAACAAAAACTACTGATAAAATAGTAGTTTTTTATATTTGAAGTTTTTTATAGTAAAAAACAAAAGGATTTTTACATAAAAACACACTATATAGAGTCAGATTGATAAATGTACCTCTATATAGTGTAGTTAAAGTTTAACTAAATTACAACAATCTCAGTTAGTATACTTTCAATATTAATACTAACCCTTTACAGAACCTGCCATTACCCCTTTAATAATATATTTCTGGCAAGCAGCATAGAAAATAATTATCGGAATAATTGCCAAAACTAGCATTGCCATCATTGCACCCCAATCAATAGATCCATATCCACCTTTTAAGTACTGAATTGCAATAGGGATTGTTTTGTATTTTCTTATATCTAACACTAAATATGGTAATAAATAATCATTCCAAACCCACATTGCTTCTAATATTGCCACTGTAATAGATGTAGGTTTTAAAATCGGAAAAATGACCTTAAAATACATTTGTATTGGATTACAACCGTCAATCATGGCAGCCTCTTCAATTTCAAGTGGAATACTTTTTATAAATCCACAAAACATAAATACAGCTAATCCTGCACCAAATCCAAGATAAATAAAAACAATACCAACAGGATTCCCTAAATGTAACATATTTGCAATCTTAGATAATGGAAACATTACCATTTGGAATGGTACAATCATAGAAAATAAACATAAGTAAAAGATTGTTTTTGAAATTGCACTATGTACTCTTGTAATATACCACGCCGTCATAGATGTAAATAATATAATCACCACCACAGTGCATACAGTAATGAATAATGAGTATCCAAAAGCAGAGAAAAAGTGTATCTTTTTTATTCCTTCTATATAGTTCTCTATTCCTACAAAAGATTTTTGTAACCCAGCAAGAAACGAATCCAAACCATCACTTAATTTATTTGGACCCATTTGAAACGGATATTTATTAACATATGCTTTACGTTTAAAGGAGTTAATTATTACAATCAAAATAGGTACTACATAAAATAAACTTACTAGAGATAGTAGCACGGTTATTATTCTATTACCGTTTTGCTTTTTTGTCATTATTGTTGTACCTCCTTTCGATTTGTAAGTTTATTCTGTCCTACAGCAATTGCAGCAACAATAACAAAGAACACAACTGCTTTTGCCTGACCTACGCCTTCCCAACCGGTTCTACTATAAAATGTATTGTAAATATTTAATGCTAACATTTCAGACATTTTTGCTGGTTCACCTGCTGTTAAAGCTAAGTTTTGATCAAATAATTTAAATCCATTAGTAAGTGTTAAGAATGTACAAATACTAATTGATGGCATTACCATTGGTATTGTTACATTTTTTATCATTTGCCATTTATTAGCTCCATCAATTTTTGCTGCTTCAATTAATTCATTTGGTATATTTTGAATTCCAGCAATATAAATTACCATCATATAACCTATTTGTTGCCAACAAAGCAAAATAACCAAGCCCCAAAAACCATAAGTTTCACTGTAAACTAAGGTTCTAGAGTAATTTGCTAATATACCACTAAATATTAATTGCCAAATATATCCTAGTACAATACCACCAATAAGATTTGGCATAAAAAATATAGTACGAAATACATTTGTTCCACGAATTTTTCTTGTTAAAAGCATTGCAATTAAAAACGAAAGTAAATTAATAGCAATTACTGTTACAACAGCAAATAATGCAGTATACCATAATGAGTGGAAAAATATTTTATCAGTGAAGATTCTGGTATAGTTTTCAAAACCAACAAATTTGGCATCAGTAATTGTGGTAAATTTGCAAAATGATAAATATACGCCCATAATAAAAGGAATAATAAAGCCAATAATAAATGCTATTAGTGTTGGTAATACAAAAAACGGGAAATATTTTTTTATTGATTTTTCCATATATCCATCCTCTTTTTTAGTCTTTGTATAAATAAGAGTGTGAATGTTACTACAATCACACTCTTTTTTATTATTTAATTATCTTTTGAACAGTGTTGTTACTTACACTATAATTTTAGAATAAAGTCTCTATTTTAAAAATTATAGTTTACAGAGTGCTGTTAGGGTGATACTTTAACCATAGTTAAACTATTGCTTAACAATCGTTTAACTATGGTTTAACTCTACTCTACATAATTATCTAAAATTAGTGTGTTGCATTATACTCTGTTACCCATCCATCAACAAATGCTTTAGTCACATCATCCCATGTTCCAGTTTCTGAAGCATATGCAGTTAATGCAGAACCTACACCGTTTTTCCATTCTTCAGAAGGCATTGTTGTAAATGTCCATGCTACAGCAGTCTTTCCATCTTCAATATACTTATTTGCTTCAGCTACAAAAGGATTAGATGTTACATATCCATCATCAAAAGTATCAAATGGTGTTACAAAGTTCATTTCATTTGCTAAAATGTCTCTTCCTTTATCACTTGTAATTACCCAATTAAGGAAATCTTCTGTTGCTTTTTGGTCTTCATCTGATACCTTGCTATTAATACACCAATAGTTCTCAGAACCAGTACATAATCCTTGGTCTTCTTCACCATCAGCTCCTATATATATTGGCATCATGCCTAAATCTTCATCTGATAATACTCCAGCATCAATAATTCCACTATATGCCCAAGTACCATTTTGATAGAAAACTGCATTTCCTAAAGCGAAATCTGCATTTGCTTCATCTCCAGTTTTTGTAGCAATCATAGTTGGTTCACAAGTTGAATCTGTAATATACAAATCCCAAATTTGTTTATACTCATCTAGATAACTTCCTTTTATTGCATCTGTTGAGCCAATTCCATCTTCTTTATATTCATAATAAATTGGTAAGTTTGCTAAGTGAGTCTTAAATCTCCAATCTGAAGATGAATCCATTCCAGCTGATGTAAATGCTCCTTGTAAATCATAATCAGCACCAGCTGCTGCGCTTACTTCATCTAATCTTGATTGAATATCATCTGCAACTTCTTTTAGTTTATCAAAATTATTAATTTCATCTATAGAAGCAACTTTTGCTCCATCCATTCCACAATATGCTTCTAAAACTGTTTTGTTGTAAATTATTCCATATGTCTCAATAACATATGCTATACCTGCAACTGAGTCACCATCGTTAAGAACAAAATCATCGCTTTTAACATGTTTGTAAACTTCACTCTCTGATAAATCCTTACAATAATCTTTGCATGAAGCTAATCCAACTGATCCATTCACTTGAAACAATGTAGGTGCTTCATCTTTTGCCATTTCTGATTTTAATGTTGCTTCATATGTGCCTGAAGCTGCTGTAACTACTGTAGTAGGTATACCAGTTTCTTCTTCATAAGCTTTTGCTATGTCTTGCCATTGCTCGTCTTGTTCTGGTTTGAAGTTTAAATAGTAAACGGAACCTTCAGCGGCAACCTCAGCATTTGAATTTGAATTTGCATTTGCCTCATTTGCACTACTACATCCTGCTAATGTAGTAAGTACTAATCCCATCGCCAACATTGTTGCTACTAATTTTCTTTTCATAAAATACCCCCTATAATATAACTTCTAAAGTTTAACTAAACAACTGTTGCGCAATTGTTTGCACTTTATGGCTTTATTATATCGCATTATAATTATCATGTCAATTATAATGTATGAAAAATTTTTCTTTTTTTTATTATAATCAAATTTTTCCCATCATACAAACGTTTGTATTAGTAGTTCTGCTCCTTTAAATAACTTTTTTTCATTATTTTTACTGTATTTAATTAGTTTTATACCCATTTTATAGGGTTTTAATATCCTGTTTTTTCTCCAAGAGAATCATCTTCTTCTATCCATTTTTCAACCTTTATACATCTATATGCATCTTTCGTATCTCTAATAACCACTTCTTCAATACCTGAATTTATTATCATTCTTTTACACATTGTACACGAGTTAGCATTTTTTACGAAATCATCTGTTTTCACTTCTTTACCTACAAGATACAATGTAGATCCTATCATGTCTTTTCTTGATGCACTTATAATAGCGTTTGCCTCTGAGTGTACTGAACGGCATAATTCATATTGAGTACCTCTAGGAACATTTAATTGCTCTCTTCTACAATATCCAAGATCGCAACAATTTTTTCTCCCCCTAGGAGCACCCGTATAACCACTTGAAATTATTTCATCATTTTTAACTATTATCGACCCATAATTTCGTCTTAAACATGTACCTCTTTCAAGTACTGTTTCTGCAATATCTAAATAATAATTGTGTTTATCTATTCTTTCCATATTCTATACCCCTTTTGTCACAGTTCACAGTTCACAGTTCACAGTTCACAGTTCACAGTTCACAGTTCACAGTTCACAGTTCACAGTTCACAGT
>NZ_JBTVVN010000024.1:0-62907 GCF_054819755.1 Clostridium sp. DL1XJH146 | reverse complement strand
TCATAAATTTTAGTATGTTACGAAAGAAAAATATAATAAAAAAGGGGTATCTCAGAATTTATTCTGAGACAGCCCCTTTTTACTGTTTCTTTACTAATTTATTAATATGCTAATGAGTTTACTGTCATTTTTTTATGAATACATGTCATTTTTTATGATTTCATTTACTCTTTTATTTATTAACCAAAAAAAAACAGTAAATAAGTTTATTTCAAAATCTTATTTACTGCTTTTAATAATGAATTTTGTGAAAACATCTTTTGTTTAAATATTAGCCTAGTTTTTTCACGGTATCAATTATAGTTCCATCTCTATATTCAATAACAGCAACCACTTCATCGGTATAATTAACAGGAACTGCTTTTCCTACGATTGCTTCAGCTTCTCTTGCAAGTTCTTCCATTGTTTTAAGAACAATATTTGTTTCTTCAAATTTCTCAATTAAATCTTTTCTTCTTGGATTAACAGCTACTCCATATTCAGTTACTACAACATCTACTGTTTCTCCAGGTGTATTTATAGTATTTACTGAATCTACAATAGTTGCAAGTCTTCCTCTTACAAGAGGAGCTACCATAATAGCAAGTTTTGCTCCTGCTGCTGTGTCTTGATGACCTCCAACTGCACCACGAATTTCACCATTAGATCCTGTAATAGTGTTAACATGGAAATTTTTATCTATTTCAAGTGCACTTAAAATAACCACGTCTAATTTATTAACAATAGCACCACCATTATGAGGATTAGCGTAAAAACCTGTATCAATCTCAACATGTTTCGGATTTTTCTTAATAGATTTACATGCTGCTAAATCAAGACTTTGAGTATCTATTAGAGTATCAATATACCCTTCTTCATGTAGTTTTACAAAGGCATCACCAATACCACCTAATGCAAAGCTAGCTTTTATATCTTTTTCTTTCATAATTTGTCCAATAAACTGAGTTACAGCAATTGAAACATTTCCTACACCAGTTTGCATAGAAAATCCATCTTTAAAATAAGGTGAATTAACAATTACATCCACTGTGCTTTCTGCTATTAGCAAAGATCTGGGGTCTTTTGTAACTCTAGCTGCACCTGAACTTATTTTCGCTCCGTCTCCAATATGGTTTACTTTCACAACATAGTCTACATTAACTTGCTCGATACTGATTGGGCTACATGGATATGGTACAATATTATCTGATATAAGAACTACATTTTCTGCATACTTAGAATCTACTATTGCATAACCTAGAGCTCCACAGATACTTTCACCTGAAAAACCGTTTGCATTACCATAGTCATCACATGCAGGAACCCCTAAAAAGGCAACATCTATTTTAAGTTCACCTGACTCAACTGCTCTAGCACGTCCACCATGCGATCTAATAACAGCAGGTTCTTTACATACTCCAGCAGAAACTGCTCTTCCAAGTTCTCCTCTTAATCCACTAGTTTCTATTCTTCTAATCATTCCTGTTTCTAAGTATTTAACTATAGGGTCATGAGTACTTGCAAGTGAACTTGGAGCTAGAACTAAATCTTTAATCCCCATTTCTTCTATGACTTCAAGAACTTGAAGGACAACTGTATCTCCATTTCTAAAATGATGATGGAACGAAATTGTCATACCATCCTTTAATCCAGTTTTTACGATAGCGTCTTTTATTGAATTACATATTTTTGATTCATTAGGTTTTATCTTTCTTAATGATTTACCAGTCCTAGCTCCGCTTGGAGTGATTTCAAAAGGACCATTATACGGCATTAATTTTTTACCATTTATAGTATCTGGAATTTCTTTTCCTAAAATATTAAGCGTCATATTCATCACCGTCTTTATATATACCAGCTGCTTTTGCTAAACTAATAACTCTTCTAGCTCTTTCAACCATTGGTTTATCAATCATTTTTCCATTTAACGCTATAACACCTGAATTATTTGCTTCAGCTTCTTCAATTGCAATAAAGGTTCTAAGAGCATATTCAATCTCTTTCTCAGATGGAGCAAAAACATCATGAACCAATTTAACTTGTTTAGGATGAATAACTGATTTACCATCAAACCCAAGCTTTTTGCATCTTTTAACATCCTCTATGAATCCTTCTTCATCACCAATATCGGCAAAAACTGTATCTAAAGCATAGATTCCAGCTGCTCTACAAGCCATTATCAATTGACCTCTAGCAACAATCAATTCTTCACCATCTAAAGATCTAACTGTTTTCATACTAGTTACGAAATCTTCTGCACCTATAGCCATTGCCACAAGTCTCTTACTTGCTTTTGCAATTTGATAAGCATTTATAACACCAAGTGGGCTCTCTATAGCTGCCATTAATTTTACAGTACCCTCTTCTAAGCCAGCTTCTTTTTCTATTCTAGTTATTAATTCATCAGCTTGTATTATGTCTTCCACTGTTTCAGTTTTTGGAAGACGAATTATATCTGGTTTTGCTCTAACCATAGCCTCAAAATCTTTCACTCCAAAAATTGTGTCTAATCCATTTACTCTAACTACTGTTTCTATCCCTCTGTAATCAACTGATTTAAGTGCATTGTATATCAAAAATCTTGCAGCATCCTTTTGATTAACTGATACTGAATCCTCTAAATCAAACATAATTGAATCCGGTTTATATATGTAGGCATCCTTAACATTAGCAGGATTACTAGCGGAAACATACATCATAGTTCTTCTTAATTTCATTTCTTCCATGTTAATCCTCCCATTTATAATTTTCTGTATTAGCTGCTCTATAAAGTGCTGTTTGTACCCTTGCTTTAATTACAAAATCAAGAGCCCCTTTATCATTTGCTATAACAATTGCCGATGAAACGTTTTCTTGTTTTACTGTTTCAATAATCAAAGCTTCCATTTGTTCTCCAAATTGATGATAAACTGTGCTTTCTAATCTAACTTCAATTTTATTAGTAGTATTAGGTTCGATAGAAATCATAATATCACTAGATTCTAGTGTACCAGCCATTCCCTTTTGTACTATTTCCATAATTTCACCACCCCTTTTATTTTCTTAAATTTAAAGCATTGTTGATATTTTAACTATTGTTTAATTTAATAGTTTAACTTCTTATAATAATTTGCAATTTGCAGTTTGCAATTAGCAATTAGCAATTAGCAATTAGCAATTAGCAATTAGCAATTGATTTTACATCTAGGTTTATTAAATTATAGATTTTCTGACCACAGGGAAGAAAATCATCCTAAATTGTGCATTGTGCATTGTGAATTGTGCATTATATTTTATATTTTAGAAATTTCTTTGCTTCTATAATTCAAGTATAGTATACTGATTTCAATAAATAAAATATCTAATAATTATACTCATCCATAAATTTTAATTATATCTAAAAAGGAGATTACTATGGACCACAGAGACTGGTTAATATTAAAACACTTGTCAAATAATAAGAATATTACTAAAACGGCAGACTTGCTTTTTATTTCTCAACCAGCAATTACAAATAGACTTAAACAGCTTGAAGAAGAACTTGATATAAAAATAGCTTTGCGTGGAAGACGTGGAATTAATTTTACCCCAGAGGGTGAAATGCTTATAAATTATGCAAATAGAATGCTTAATGAATATGACGGTCTACAAGAAAATCTTAAAAATATAAAAAATGACTACATAGGTACTCTGAAAATAGCTGTATCTAGATATATATCAAAATATATCCTTCCAAAACTACTAAAATCTTTTAAAGAAAAATATCCAAAAGTTGAATTTCAAATAATCACTGATTGGAGTTCAAATGTATATAAATCTATATATAATAATGATGCACATATTGGTTTTGTGAGAGGTGATTATCAGTGGCATGGAGAAAAAATTAGTCTCTTTGAAGATTATTTATGTATTGCTTCAACAGAGCCCTTTGAAATCAGTAATTTGCCTAATCTCCAAAGAATCGATTATCGTACAGATACTACTTTCAAAAATGCTATTGATAATTGGTGGCATCAAAATTTCACTACGCCTTCGAATATTTCAATTAAAGTTGACCAAGCCGATACTTGTAAGGAAATGATTTTAAATGGCCTAGGCTATGGAATTATAACCTATCACTTAATAAAAGATAATAAAGATCTCTACTCTATGCCTATAAGAAATAAAAAAGGTGAATTAATAAAAAGAAATACCTGGATGTTTTATACTCCAGATACTTCTAATCTAAACATAGTACGTGCCTTTATTGAATTTGTTAAAGAGTATAAATTTTAATAACATAAATCATTCAATATATAGTGTTCAATTACTGTAAATAATTAAACACCTTCAAAATAATTAAGAAGGTGTTTAACAAACTTATACTATAATAATTTTTTAATATCTTCTGCTGATAGAAGTTTACCCATAGCTTTTACTTTCTCATCAACTACCAATGCTGGCGTATTCATTACTCCATAACCCATAATGTCTTTGATATCTTCAACTTTCTCAATTATTGCATCAACACCCATCTCTTTCACTGCCTGCTTTGCATTTGCCTCTAACTTTTTACATTTTGCGCATCCTGTACCTAAAATTTTAATTATCATATTACATTCCTCCTAATTATATATTAATAAAATATTGTATACATAAACAACTTATAAAAATTTTTTCCTATTCAATTTCTTTTACCGTAATCCCTTTATTTGTTTTCATCCCAAATCCTGAAACGAATATAGCTGCGAAAATTCCAACCACTAGAATTATATAGGCCGCATTATGAAAAATTCTCGTAATACCATAATTCTTCACAACTATTGCATTTATTGATGTTCCAATAGCTCCACCAACAAACATATTAAAAGATGCCATTGACATAGCAGTTCCTCTCATCTTTGGAATCTTTTCTTGGGCTGTTGCAATTAGTGTTGATTGCAAGAAAATAAAAGCAACTCCAAATCCTAAAAATCCTAGTGATAATATAATTACATTATCAAAAGAAGATAATGCAATTAACGAAATACATCCTAGTACACCAGCAAATATCAAAAATCCATTTTTTAATCTTTTCCTAAGTTTTGGTGCTATTCTACCGCCAATAACTGTACCAATACCAAATATAGATAATATTAATCCAACAATCAGAATATTAAATCCAGTTAACTCTTGAATTAATTTTCCTGAATAAGTGAAACTCCCAAAGACGCTAAATCCAACAAAAAATATTGTTAATACCAAACTCATAAATCTGTAATTAGTAACTGCTTTTTTATATGCTGAAAGAATATTAAGTTTCTGTACCACAGGTTTATCTCTTTCCAATGTTTTAAACATAACTATAGCAAGTATCAATTCTCCAACTCCGTAAAACAGGTATACTAAACGCCATGATCCTAAATAAGCTAGCGCCCCTCCAATAGCAGAAGCTGTTGCACCTCCTAGAAACATTAAGCCCATTACTTTTCCAAGAGCCTTTTGTCTATTTTCATTATCAAAACTTTCACCAACCAAAGCCATTGTAACCGGGAATATACCGGCTCCAAAAGCACCATTCATGGCTCTAAAAAATATCAATGATGGCAAATTAAATGCTGTAGCACCTAACATACTAAATATAGCCGTTCCTATTGCAGCAATATTAATAACTTTGACTTTCCCAAATCTATCCGATAATGGTCCAAATAACAAAGTAAAAATACCAAAAGACAACATATATGCAGTGACTGAAATAGCCGCAGTACTTATTGTGAGATTTAACTCATTTGAGATATTAATTAGCAAAGGTGCTGCAGCATAGTTATCTCCATTAGCCAAAAAAGCCATTAATCCTAATACCAATAACATTTTATTTTTATTCTTCATTTGCCTAAAACTCCCTCTTATTCTAAATTAATAAATGCGCAATGGCATTAAATAAATAACCTACCAATATAATAGCAACACCCGTTATTGCAACGAAAACTCCTATTAATTTAGGTTTAATAACTTTTTTAAGAAGTATCATTTCAGGTAGTGATAAAGCTGTTGTCGCCATCATAAATGCAAGTGCTGTTCCAATACCAACTCCTTTATTAATCAATGCTTCTGCAATTGGTATAGTACCTAAAGCATTTGAATAAAGTGGTACTCCAAAAACAACTGCAATAATAACTGCAAATGGATTATCAGGTCCTGCATACTTGGCCAATAATGGTGCAGGTGCCCACCCGTGGATTAAAGCTCCAAGTCCAATACCAATCAATAAATATATCCAAACTCTTTTAATAATATCTTTCACATTATCAATGGCAAAACTAACTCTTTCTTTATGCGTTAATTTTTCAATCTCTATTTCACCTGATTTAATTTGGTAAACATATTCTTCAACTTGATTTTCCATTTTTAATGTATCAATAAATATTCCACCAACAACTCCAACTACTACACCTGTAACTACATATACTAATGCGATTTTCCATCCAAATGAAGCAAGTAGAATTGCAAAGGCAGCTTCATTTACTATTGGCGAAGTAATTAGGAAAGAAAATGTTACCCCTAAAGGAATACCAGCTTCAACAAATCCAATAAATATAGGTACAGATGAACAAGAACAGAAAGGTGTAACTATACCAAGTAATGATGCCATTATATTTCCTTTTACTCCACTAAACCTCTCAAGAATTTTCTTTGTCCTCTCTGGCGGAAAATAACTTCTAATATATGATATAAGAAAAATCATAATTCCTAAAAGAATAATTATTTTTATAGTATCAAAAAAGAAAAAATGAACACTTGAACCTAACCGAGTTTCCACTGATACCTTAAATACCCCTTCAACAAATACTTTTACTAAATAATCTAACCATCCAAACACTTAAAACATCCCCTTCATTATTTAATCTACATTTAATCTATATTTTTTATCAATATTGCATTTACTTGAATATATTTCTTTATCAACTAATCTTTCGCTATCTATTTTTAGTTGTGGATATTTTTCAATATTATCTACAATATTCTTAATCAAATTTACAAGTGATTCGTCTTCAATTTTAAGTGAATAAAAAACAAATTGCTCCTTCCTTTTACCAATAACAAATCCTTTATCTCTAAGTTTTGCTAAATGCTTAGAGATTTTAGGTTGCGAAAGTTCTAAAACTCCACACATTTCACATACACATAATTCTTCTTGTGCTAATAACGAAACAATTCTAAACCTCGTTTCATCAGACACTATTTTAAAGAAATCTATAAGTCTATCCATGATTTTCTCCTCCCACTCAATTAATCGCAATACTTATATACCCATATGAGTATATAAGTATTGTATTATTTTGATTTTCTATTGTCAACATAAAATTAAAAAAATACCTATATATTAGATATTTTTTATATTATCCAATATATAAGTATCTCTTTTCTTTTTCTATAACCTTAGTTTCAAGGATTTATTTATTTACTCATTTAGGCATTTCAATAATTGCCTTAAACAAGTCACCATCTATCTCTATTTTAAAGTTCCCCTTTTGAATATCTACTAAGCTTTTTGCAATAGATAATCCAAGTCCACTTCCTTCACTGCTTCTAGATTCATCTCCTCTTTTAAATCTTTCCATAAGTTCATCAGAAGAAATATTTAATTCATATGCTGACATATTTTTAATGGTTATGCAAACTTTATTCTGTAATTCCTCAATATCAATATAAACTCTGGAACCTTTTAGCGCATATTTAAATATATTGTTTAATAAATTATCTAAGGCTCTCCAAAATAAATTCCCATCGGCCATTATAAAAACTTTATTTTGAGGATGATTTATCTTAAAGATTAATCCTGCATCCAAAATTTTATCATTAATTTCTCCGAGGCCCTGAGTTATTAATGAAACTATATCTATTTTCTCTAAGTTTACTGGTATATTTCCACTAGATGCTTTAGCAGCCTGAAACAAATCATCTGTTAATACTTTTAATCTTTGAGATTTTTGTTCTAATATTTCTATATATTCTTCACGCTTTGAGCTATCCACTTCATTCTTTAATAAATCTACATAAGTAATAATTGAAGTAAGTGGAGTCCTTATATCATGAGATACATTGGTAATTAATTCAGTTTTTAATCTCTGACTTTTAACCTCATTATCCACTGCTTGCTTCAATCCATTTCCTATATCGTTTATATCCATAGCTAGCGCTCTAAGTTCCCCTTTACCATCAGTCTCTATATTATAATTTAAGTCTCCAGCCTTTATTTTTTCTACACCCTCTTTTAATGCCTTAAACTTCTTAACTTGTTTAAATGCCAACCATACACCAACACCAATAGTTACTGGAAACATAAAGAAAGTTGCAACTACTAACAAAGGATATACTATTGCAATTACAACAATCTTTACACCTATACTTCCACTATCATAGACACTTTTTATAAAACTAAAAAATTTATGAAAAATCGTAAAAATTAATGTATGTTTTAGAAAAGTTCTATTTTTAAGATGCTTAATCATGGAAATAATGCATATAAACTCCAACGCAACTGCAATTAAAGTTATTGGGATAAAAATCGTGTACATATTCCAATTCCACTGATAAACAAAAATTTCACCAATAGAATCATAAATTTCACTCATAATTGCAGCCCAAACTCCTACAATTGCAATACAGATTCCTATATTAATATCACTATATAATTTATCAAATCTATTTAAATGTACCTCTTTGTCCCTAAAACTCTTCCTGCCTATTATTAATGCTAAATAAATAAATAATAATAGAAACCCCAAAAAAAATGCACCAATTTGATATAGGTTGTTAGTAACAATTTCTTTATTTTCTTTCCATTCTTTTATATGTGAATCCAAATATTCCTCAGTAAATCCTATATATATTTTCCACTCTGATTTATCACTAATAATCCCGTCATAGTCATCAAGTAGCAACAAATTATAATTATTGTTATATCCTATTTCCTCTGGAAACAGTGTTTTCTCATTTTCATCAATAATTATATAAGAAGGAAACTCTCTAAAATAATTATCTGAGTAATATAAAGTGTTAGGACTATTTGTTATCTCATTTTTCCCATTACTAGCATAATAGATGATTCCTTCATAGGTTTTTAAGTTTTGCAGAACATTATTGTACTCTCTTAAATCCTCCTGTATTAACTCTTCTTTGATTTCTGTAAGCTTATCCTTATATACTTCCTCAAATTCTTCATAATTTTCCTCTTCAGTCAAATTAGGATTATAGAACTTAGAATTATACTGAAACTCTTCATATAAATTGTATTCTCTACTTTCAGGAGAATCTTTATCAATACTTTCTCCAGCTAAAATATTCTCTTCACTTTTATATTTTGAAATTATACTGTTCAAGTCTGATTTAATTTCTCTACTATCATTACTGTATTCATCACCACTATAATAACTATCTTCGAAAACAATATCAAATTCACCATCTTGATTTTTTGCTACTTTAAAAAACATTGCCATCGCAGTAGTTAAACAAGTAATCATAATTATAAAAACAATAATCTTTGTTATTATAGAATGACTAAAGTTTTTCAACTTTGTATCCAATTCCCCACACCACCTTTAAATATTTTGGCTCTTTCGGATTTATCTCAATCTTTTCTCTTATCTTTCTTATATGCACCGCCACTGTATTTTCTGGATTAAAGCTAGTTTCTTTCCAAACCTTTTCATAAATCTCATCTATGGAATACACCTTACCAGCATTTGCAGTCAAAAGTGTTAATATCTTGTATTGAACTGGTGTAAGTTGAACCTCTTCCCCATCTACAGTTATAATCTTACTTTCATCATCTATTACAAGACCACCTGTTTTATAAACATTCTTTTTTAGTTCTAGACTACCTAAAGTTGTATATCTTCTTAATTGAGATTTAACCCTTGCTATTAATTCTAAAGGACTAAAGGGCTTGGATACGTAATCATCGGCACCCATATTTAATCCCATTATTTTATCTGTATCTTCAATTTTTGCGGAGAGCATAATTACTGGTATATTATTTTTCTCTCTTATCTTCATGACAGTTATAAGTCCATTCATTTTTGGCATCATAACGTCCATTATTATTAAATGTATTTCATTTTTTTCAATTATATCTAAAGCTTCCATTCCATCATAGACCTTAAGTACTTTATAACCTTCATTACTCAAATAAATTCCTATAGCTTTCACAATTTCCTTATCATCATCACAAACTAGTATATTCACACGTATCCCCCCTGCATTTCCAATTATTCATATTATATCACGCCCTTTACCAATTGATTAAATTTCTAATTATAAGATTTCGTAATGGATATCCTATAAATCACTTTAAATACATAATATCAATCAACTCTTAATATCTTCTCAACTAAAATCTTAAGATTTTCTTAATGTTTTCTTCTACAACACTGCGTGTCTAAGACTCTTCCTGAAAGAATCGTGGGTATTTTTCCATTCTTCATTTCTTGTTTCATAATAAAAAAGGACTTCCTATGAAATAAAAAAGAACCTCATTATATTGAGGTTCCCTTTAATGCATTAAATAATTGATATTATTGAATCTCCATTTCGCCTCTTATATCAAAATCCAGAGAAAATTTACCGTTAAATGGCGATAAAACATGATTTATTTCAACTTCTTCATCAGCATCAATAAGCAAAATATTAAACGGATGAATACTTCCAGCTGTTAACCCTTCTTCAATAGATTTTTTACTTTCTTCATTAATATTATTTAAATCAATAAGAAATTCAAAAAACTCTCCGTCTTCGCTCCAATTAGTAGTAATTACTATACCATTTTTTTCTATCTTTTCATCTTTACCAACAGATGATATAAACTCAATATCAACACCATTAATATTAGTATTAAAAAGAATCCCATCAGAATTTAAGTTATCATCTGAAACAATAGTTACATCATCTGTTCTTTCAACTTGTCCATATATACTATTTCCAGAATGACCAATTCTAAAACTTCCAAATATATCATCTTTCTCCATAGGAGCTCCTTTTTTCAAATCTTGATTTAAATCATATGAAAAAGGATATGCCACACTTTCAGTCCATTCAAAATCACCATTTTCTCCATTTATTTCAGGAAATACTAAAGTTTCTGCTATATTTATTGGTGGAATAACCTTCTCAAAATTTACTGGTCTTGGTGTGTCTCCTTCAAAAAATAACAATCCTAAATCTTTCCCTTTATAGCTATTATTTAAACCTGTAATTGGATATAATTGGTATTTTCTTCCCGCACTTGCACTATCAGTATCAGCCATTGCTATATTAAATCCCATAGTAAGACCTGTCATATCCTCTTCTGGTAATTTAATCATAAATTCTAAAATAGTACCATCTTCATTCCATACAGCTGCCCTATCATCTGAAGATTTTCCTTCAAAATCAGTTCCCACTACAGTTCTCAATTGTTCAAAATAATCATCATACTCTACAAATACTTCCACATTATCATTTTTATAAGTTTCCCCTTTTACTGAAGTAACAGTTATGTTATCAATTCTATTTACCTTACCATATAGATTCCCATCTTTATAAAGCAAAGTAAAATCACCCCATGAATCCAAAGTATTCTTAGGTGTCCTCTGATCAATACCATCTAATTGATTATATGCAAGATTATAAGTTACCCCTGAATCCCACTCTCCATCTTTAACATTTCCATCAATTACAGGTATATTATCTGCTTTTTTTGCTATGAAAGGAGACATCCATACTCGGTCCGAAGTATCTAACATAGCTTCATATGGTAACTCTACTTTACCTGCTGTAAGTGCTTCTCCTAAAGAATAGAAAGCTTTTTTTGCATTATAATTTTCATCAAATATAAGCCCTGCTCCTCTATCTCCAAAAAATCCAGGAATCCAAGAATATTTATCAGTAAAACCCCAAAGAGTATATGATGTAATAGCATCAAAATGAATTGCCATCTCCATTAAATCTCTATATATTTTACCTTGGTTCGCTAACATTTTTTCATCAGGAGTGCCTGCCATTCGCACATCAATTTCTGTAAAATCAATATCGATTCCCAAATCTATAAATCTCTGTAAATTAGTATAGACGCTTGTCATATCTAAAGGTTGTTCCATGTCAATATGAAACTGAAATCCTGCACCATCAATAGGAACGTCTTTATCTAATAATTCTTTTATTAAATTGTAATATGCATCAGCTTTAGGGCCACCCTCTTCTACCAAATAATCATTAATAAAAAGTTTAGCATCTGGGTCAGCTTCATGAGCCCATTTAATGGCATATTCAATATATTCTGGACCAATAACCTTATACCACATAGTTTCTCTGTAATGGTTATTTTCTAATGCTTCGTTAACAACATCCCAAGCATAAACTTTACCTTTATAATGCCCAACAACAGTTTTTATGTGATCCTCTAATATTTCTAAAAGTTCTTCTCTTGTCCATTCCTCACTAGTTAACCAATCAGGATTTTCAATATGCCAAACAAGGGCATGTCCTCTTACATCCATATCATTTTCCATTGCAAAATCTACTATCTGATCTGCTTCTTCAAAAGAATATGTATCTTTATCTGGATGAATAAATCCCCATTTCATCCTATTTTCAGGCGTTACCACTGAAAATTGATCCTTAAGAACTGATGCATAGTCATCTTCTAATAGATACGAAGGTTCTATAGCCGCACCAATTTTCAAATTGTATTCTTTTGCTAACTCCCCTAATTGATAATTTTCCTCATTGCTTTCGCTTAATTCACTGTTAACCTTTTCATTTTTCTCGCTACTACCGTTCTCCTTAACCGGTTGAGAACAACCGCTAAAAAAAAACATACACACTACAACAATACATACAACACGTTTCATAAAAACACCTCCAAAAAAATTATAAGTTCACATTACACAGTCATAGATACTTTTCATTGGTCAGATCAAAACAATGTACAATTAAGGATGATTTTCTTCTCTTTAGTAGTAAATCTTTAATCGAATAAAAGATACTGCAAAGAACAAAAAAAATCATCCTCCTTTCCACTCTAGTTTTAGTTTAACACTAACACATAAAGATTTCACTCAATATTTCTATTGTTTTATAAACTTGTCCAAAATATGTGCCACTCCATCTTCATCATTGGTCATAGTAATATAATCTGCCACTGCTTTAACTTCTTTTGGAGCATTTGCCATAGCTACACCCATCCCTACATATTCAATCATTGACAAATCATTAAATCCATCACCAATAGCTATCATCTCTTCTTTCTTAATGCCTAAATGTTCCCCTAATTTTTTAACTGCAATTCCCTTTGAAACTTCCTTATGAAAAAATTCTAAGAAGAATGGTTTAGAAGTACAAAAGTTAACTTTCCCACCAAGTTCATCCCTCAAGAAACTTTGATAATTATCCATTTTTTCAACATCGTCATACCATATAATCTTAGTGATGCCTTTTTGGATTATTTCTTCTTCATTTTGGATTAAAATTGGTTTAACATTTGACAACTTTTCGTAATCATTAACTCTTTCATTTAACTTGTTTACATATAATTTATTATCAGCCCATACAATCATAGTAGTATTAAATTTTCTACCTAATTTTAATATTTCTCTTGCATCCTCTTGCAAAAGACCCTGCTCATATAATATTTCTTTTGATTTTCCCATTACAATCATTGCACCATTATAAGTTATATAAGGTAGGTCTAAACCTAATTGGGAATCATATAGTTCTACCCCCTGTATAGCTCTGCCTGTACAAATTGTAAATATAATTCCCTTTTCTACAGCTTTTTTAATTGAAGCAACATTTTTCTCTGATATTGTTCCCTTAGTATTTATTAATGTCCCATCCATATCTACTGCCACTAATTTAAATTTCATGCTACCCCTCACTTGTAATTTATTTTCACTTTACTTCTAATTTATTTCCAACTTATATCTGCTTCTTTTCTTGGTACTGTCCTTTTATAATTTACATCAGGATATCCTATTACCATGCAAGTAACTATTTCTTTACCTTCCTCAACATCAAGCAGCTCATTGATCTTTTTATTACTCTTTGCAGCCCTTACTAAAAAACCACTAAAAAAAGTTCCAAGTCCTAGAGCATTAGTCATTAACTCCATATTAGAAGAAGCTAAAGCTCCATTTACAGCTGAGCTAGCTGTAACCATTATAACCACTGGTGCATTAAAAAATAATTTATCATTTTTTTCAGGGTTTTCTCTATATTCTCTGCCCATGTTTATCCACATATTAGCATATCTTTTCACCTTCATCGTTTCAGGTGTTAGATTTACTAGCATCTGTTCTCCGATACTCTTTAAGCTATCAAATGTTAACTCTTTTAATTCCTCTAATTTTTCTTTTACCACAATATAAGATACGTCTTGCATATTACTTCCTGTCTGAGTAAATCTTCCAGCCTCTATTATTTGAGAAAGTTTTTCTTTTTCTACTTCTCTATTTTTAAATTGTCTAATAGTTCTTCTAAATTTTATAAAATTTAATAAGTTTTCTGCCCCAATTTCAAACTTTTCTTTATCATACTCTACTACATCTTCCATATTGTATTCATCTGTTGTTATTGCATCAACAGGGCACACTGCGATACAATGTCCACATTTAAAACATCTCACATTGTTGATTCTAGCTTTTCCATCTACCATTTCTATATCACTTGGAAAGCACTCTTTCACACACTGCTTGCAACCTATACATTTTTCAACATTAACCTTAAACATAAATTTTCAACCCCTCAATATATTTAATGTACAAGGTATAAAATTCCTTGTCATGACTTTATTTAGTAGTATATTTATTTTCATATCTAAATAAAGTTTATATACTAATATTCCATTATTAATAATCACCCCTATTATACATTTAGTAGACTATTCTGTCTAATATTAATGTAACTATAATAAATACACAGATAAAATTTATAACAACAATACACTCATCTCACTCTGTAATACTTAAGATTAATATTACTTGGAAATATTCTTGACAAGATAAATTTATCGAAACAAACCACAAACCATTAGGAAGGATGATTTTATGGATAATATTAAATTATTTGATGCTGAATATAAATTTATTGAAGATTATTTAAGAAATCAATATTTTGTCCCTGAACAAGACATTTCATCTCAATCAGATGCTAAACTTAAAACACTTATGAACTAATAAGTTTTGCCACTGTTGGTGCTGCATTTGGGCTTCCTTATTATTATGAATCTCTAAATTACATTCTTCAATAATATTAGAAAATCCAACACCTGCAAAACAAAAAATTCAAGAGATAATCTCAATAAAACATTTTTATAATACCAAATTCGAAAAAAGTTACAGTAAGAATAAATTATTCTTACTGTAACTTTTAAATTTACCACTATGAACAAAAATGTATATACCAAAAGTGTTCCTTCTCATTTATAAATACTAAACCTATTCAATAAAATCTGTCATAAGTTTGTCCTTATATAAACTCAATTTTTAAATATAATCGAAAGTCCTCTAACTCAATTATAAAAACATTCTATTCCAATTATTTAATTTTTAATAGTGTATTTTACCAACGACAATTACATACCCGCAGTATTTTTTAGTTCGCCAATTTCAATATTTCTAATAATTTTATTATAGTTTACATTTCTATTAATCTTTTTAGATAAATCATATGCCATACTCTGCTCTTCTACAGTAAATATATATTTCTCTTCTAAGTTTTCAAAAGGATATCTATTTTGAATTTCTCTATTGTGTTTCATTTTTCTTTTATATAAATTGAAATTATCCAATTTTATATTTTCTTCTACAAACTTTTCAAAACTTTCACCTTTTGCTTCATAAATCTTTACTGACTTAATAATGCTAAGTATATTATGCTGTACTATATCTTCAAAGTCATATCCTTTAATTTTATATTTTGATGATTCTTTAATAACCAGTGGCATATAATCACTTATAATTTGTTCAATGGCTTGATCATCATTACCTTTAGCTTTTTTTAATAATTTTTCCATTTGCCCACCACCTTATTTAATTTAAAGTAAAACTTAATTTAAATATATAATTTATTCTCACATAACTTCAATCATTTATGTAGCTAGTGTAAAAATTTGGGGCTAAAATGTAAAAAACACCATTATTATGCTCATTTTTTACCATTTGTTATACTATTTGTAGTTTTATGAATATCTTAGTAAATATCCAAAATATACTTCTTTAATTTCTTTTAAGTTTGAATCGCTAATAGGTATACTTCTATCATTAATCATAAATATGGAGTTAGATTGTATTTTAGATATATAATCCATATTTACAATAAAACTCTTATGAGGCTTAAAAAATCTTTCATCTTGGAGCTTTTCAAAAAAATCCTCAAGTTTTGAATAAAAAGTAATGACCTTATCCAATTTCAAATGGATATTCACAATTCTAGCTTTACTCTCAGCGTATAATATATCTTTATAAAAAATTCTATAACTTCCCTTTTTATTTGTAATAATAATTTGCTTACTCTCTTTATCTAAACTATCCACTGCTAATTTTATAGTGGATACCAATTTTTCTTCTTCTATGGGCTTCAAAATATAATGAAAAGCTCTTACATCGTAACTATCAATAGCATATTCTTTTGAATATGTAATAAAAATAATTTTACATTCTTTATCAAAATTCCTTATTTTCCTTGCAACATCAATTCCATTAGAAAATTGCATATAAATATCCAAAAAAATCAAATCGTATATCTCTTTGTAATAATTAATATGTTCAACTAAGTCTTCTCCATCGTTAAAACAACTTATTTTAAATTGTATGCCTAACTCTTCAACATTTTTTTGAACTAAAGAATTAATCATTTCATTTTCTTCTCTATTATCATCACAAATTGCTATATTTATCATTTAATTCACCAACTTTATCTTTCATTAGTTATATTTAATATTGTATCTATTTCAAACTCATTGTCATCATATTTAATATTAAAATAACCATTATATTTTTCTGTTATTTTTTTTACATTAGATAATCCTATCCCATGTCCTTGATCACTTTTGCTTGTTATTATACTATCCTCATCCTTTTTAATTTGTCCGTTAAAACTATTTTTAATTTTAAGTATAAAATGCGAACCTTTAATTTCAGCTTTTACATCGATATACTTTTTATTTTTATCTATAATATTGTTACAAGCTTCAATAGAATTCTCTATACAATTACCTATCACAACAGATAAATCAAGATTTTCTATATTAATATCCTGAGGTATATTTACATTTACATTAAAATCAATTGAATAACCCAAAGCAATATTCATATAGAATTTTAATATAGAATCTATAGTAAAATTCTCGCATACCGAATCCATTTCTTTAAATATTTTATTGTTATTAAACTTATCTAAGTAATTCGATGCTTCTACGTAATTTTTAGCATCAAGCATTGCTTTTAAAGCAAAAACATGATGCCTTATATCGTGTTTAAATTCATAATAATTCTCAATAGCTTTATTTAATGTTTTATAATTCTGTTTCTGCAAATTTAATTGTGTATCTATTATTTTAAATTTGTATTCTAATTCCACCCTTTTATTTACTGAATTAATAGCAATAAAAATTATTATGTAAGATAATATAACAATACTTATAAATATTAAACTATAAAAAAAACTATACGAGCTGATAACCTTGTTAGAGTCTTTTCCATAATATATAAATATACACAAGAAAATCATAACACTATAAATAGATATTATATTTATTACGCTATTAGATATTAATTTTATCATATTTTTATAAGGTTCTCTAAAATATATATATATTATAGGTATAAATAATACTTGTACAAAATCTTTGAATAAATTTGATATGATTTTATACACATTATAGTCATTGATGTCAAATAGCCCCACAATATAACTACATAATATTAAAATAATATTAGAAAAAAGCCAAATACTAAACATGCTGAATATTTTTTTTGAGAAAGATTCTTCAAAAACAAAGGATATATATATAATAAAAGAAAACCCTAAAACAGCTAATACATAATTATTTAAGACATCATCTTCAAATAAATTATTAAAAATAACTATTGCAATCAATACAATCAAGTTGTTAATTAAAAATATAAGCAAAGAATATTTAACATTCTTTTTTCTAGTAAGAAATAAATAGCTATATGCAATATTTAATAATACTGTAAGTTCAAAAACTATCAGAAAATACATATACTCACTCCTAAAATATTTATATGAACATTCACTAGTAATAATCAATTATCATAACCTTCTTCTTTACATTTTATATTATCTTCAATACTTTGTTAAGATATTTCTCTATATTTGTCTGTTTTTATCTTAAATTGTAATTAATACTGCTTATAAGCTAGTATATATTCATATAAGTAGACATGCGAAAAAAGATGCGTGATTTCTTCTTCACCCATCCTTTTTTCATACACTCTTATTAATTCCATCTCTTTTACGGTTAATTCTAACAAGCTCTAATTTCCTTAATCATAAACTCTTTTCCACTTAAGGTCTCCCATTCCTCACAACCGCATACAGGGCACTTACCTCTATTTTGAACAACATTGAAAACTTTATTACATTCTTTGCACATAGCGTTTCCTGGTAATATTTCAATTTCTAGTTTTGTGTCCTCCATAATAGTACCATCCACTGCTGCTGGGTAACAATCTTCAATATATTTGGGGATTACACTTGCTAACTCACCTATTTGAAGTACCAAAGTATCTATTTTCGTAACAGCATTCTTTTCTGCAAAAGCAGTTACAGTTTTTACTATATCAAATACTATTCCTAATTCGTGCAATTATTTCACCTCTCTTGTCAAGGTTTAAAGACAAGGTACCTAAGTACCTCCATCAAGTTTTAGATTTCATACTAGTTATCTACAGAAAATGCTTTTTGAACTGCTTTTACAGGCTTATTAACAGCAATTCTCACTTTACGTTTTAATGCATGTTTAACAACATTAGATTTCATATCTTTAAACTCTGGATTCTCTTTATCGTACTTTCTTACCAATTTAATTGCATCAAATTTACATTTTGTTGTACACTGACCACAACCTACACACATATATTCATCTACAACTGTAGCCCCACAGCCAAGACAACGCTCTGTTTCTTTTTTAATCTGCTCTTCAGTTAATGTACCACGTAGATCTTTAAATGTTTCTTTTGTTTTTTGTCCATCAACATGAGAAGCTTTTTCTCTTGGAATATTATCATATCCTTCAAGTACAAGATTATCTTTATCAAAAGCTTTATATGCTCTATTCCAACGACCAATAGTTAAACTCTGTCCTTCATTAACAAAACGATGAATTGATATAGCACCTTCTTTGCCCATTGCAATTGCGTCAATTGCAAATCTAGGACCTGTATATGCATCTCCTCCAACAAAAACATCCGGCTCTGCTGTTTGATATGTTACAGAATCAGCTTTAACTGTGTTATTGCGGTTCAATTCTACTTTACTTCCTTCTAATAATTTACCCCAATCCATTCCTTGTCCTACTGATATTAAAACATTGTCTGCTTTAACAATCTTAGTTTCATTTTCATCAAACTTAGGCGCAAATTTTCCGTTTTCATCAAATACAGAAAGACATTTTTTAAATTCTACTCCAACCACATGTCCATCTTCTACAACTATACGTTTTGGACCCCATGAATTATTGATAACAATATCTTCAGCCATAGCTTCTTCAATTTCTTCTTCAAGAGCTGGCATTTCCTCTCTATTTTCTAAACAGAACATATTAATTTTAGAAGACCCTACTCTTGTAGCTGTTCTCGCAACGTCAATAGCAACATTACCTCCACCAATTACAATTGTTTCACCTTCCATTTTCATATCTTGATTAAGAGCTACACTACGTAGAAAATCTACTCCAGTTACAACACCCTCAGCGTCTTCGCCTTCTATTCTAAGATTTCTTCCTGTTTGAGCTCCTATTGCAATATAGAAAGCTTCGTATCCTTGTCCTCTTAAATCTTTAAGAGTTACATCATTGCCAACTTCTATGCCAGTTTTAAATTCAACACCTAATTCTCTTAAAACATCTATTTCCGCATTGATTACTTCTTTTTCTAGTCTAAAAGCAGGTATTCCGAAAGTAAGCATACCGCCAAGAGCCTTTTGTTTTTCAAATACTGTAACTTTATATCCGTCGATAGCTAAATAGTAAGCACAAGAAAGTCCAGCAGGACCTGCTCCTACAACAGCAATCTTTTTGCCATAATTGTGTTTTAAAGTTGGTACGAAACGATGCTCATCTTTTAGATCTTGCTCCGCTATAAATTTCTTTATATCATCAATAGCTATTGCCTCATCTATATTACCTCTAGTACATTCTGATTCACAATACCTTGGGCAAACACGTCCACATACTGCTGGAAATGGATTTTCATGTTTTATAAGTTCAAGTGCTTCATTGTATTTACCTTGAGATGCAAGTTTAATATACCCTTGAATACCTATGTGAGCAGGACACTCTGCTTTACATGGACTAGAGCCACTATCCACAACAACTTGCATGTTTGTACGATAATTTTCATTCCATTTATCTGGACCCCACTCAGTATTATGAGGAAATTCTCTTTTTTTCTTTGGCTCAGTTGTTTTTGAACATAATTTCTGTCCTAATTTTAACGCATTAGCTGGACAATTCTCAACACATTCACCACAAGCAACACATTTATCTTTATCTATTTGTGATACATAGTTTGAACGAACCATATCTGGATTTATCCATCTATTTGAAAGTCTCATATTGAAACAACCGCATCCGCAACAGTTACAGATTGCATGAGTTTTTCCTGGACCATCTGTATTTGGAATACTATGCATCAAACCATTTTCTTCAGCTTTTTTAATAACTGCAAAAGCTTCTTCACGAGTTATTTCTTTTCCTCTACCTGTTTTTATATAATATTCAGCTGCATGTCCCATTTGAATACATATATCTTCTTTCAGGTGTCCACAACCCTCTCCTATAGCTTCTCTTGAAGTACGACAAGCACAATCAGAAAGTGAGAAAATTGTATTTTCGTTTAGAAATTTAGAAACTTCCTCATAAGATGCTCTTTTAGATTCACCATCAACTGATGACTCTATAGGAATGACACGCATAGGACCTGATCCTACTGGAACATTACCTATAGCAACAGGTCCTCTTAATCTACTATATTCCTCAAAAAAATGACCTAATTCTGGATGACCATTAACTATCATTTCCATATGTCCTGGAACCCAAAGTTCTGTCCAATATTTATTTACTCCATCTATTTCGTTTACAAAAGAAGCTCCACCCATTGCAACTTCCCATAATAATTCCTCAGTTCTTTCTACCGACTTACCACACTCAGCTGCAACTTCTGCCGCACTTTTCTTCACACGTAACTGGAGATAAAGAGCTGCCTCTGCCATTTCTTCACTCATAAAAGCTTCTAATATTTTATATTCTGGGCGATCTACTGTTATTGCATTTTTAGAACCCATTTTTGTTCTACTTATTTTATTTGCAAACTCAAGTACTTTTTGCTTTGCCATTTATATCCCCCCACTTTTAATTGGTTTTACTTTTCATTCCAATTTTTAACTTCAGTACGTAGCCATTCTGCCCACTCATCAATTCCTTCACCAGTTCTTGCTGATATTGGAATAACCTTAATGTTTGGATTTAGTTTTTTAACACGTTCTTTCACTGCTTCTATATCAAAATCAAAATAATCAATTGCATCTATTTTGTTAATTAATAAACAATCAACGATAGAAAACATTAAAGGGTATTTTAAAGGCTTGTCGTCTCCCTCTGGAACGCTTAAAATCATAGCACTTTTAGATGCTCCTGTATCAAATTCTGCTGGACAAACCAAATTACCTACATTCTCTAATATTGCAAAATCTATTCCTTCTATTCCCATTCCAGCTAAACCTTGTTTGGTCATATCTGCATCAAGATGACACATACCACCAGTGTGTAATTGTATTACTTTTGCACCTGAAGTAGAAATTGTGTGTGCGTCCACATCTGAGTCAATGTCTGCTTCCATAACCCCTATTTTCATTTCATCTTTTAAAGCTTCAATCGTTTTCATAAGTGTTGTTGTTTTACCAGATCCTGGTGATGACATTAAATTCAATAAAAAAGTTTTTTCTTTTTTCAATTCTTTTCTAAGTAAATCTGCTTGTCTATCATTATCTTCAAATACACTTTGCTTAATTTCTAAAATTTTATACTTATCCATAATATTTCCCCCCTAATTTCAATATATTTTACCTTTTAATACCACTTAGCCAACAATAAAACAATGTAGTGAAAATAATTATATCATAGATTTAATTACTATAAAACATAATAATTGCTATATTCCAAAAAAAATGACTTCTGTTCATTCCAGAAATCATTTTTTTATAAATTTGCTATTTCTTTATTTGATTAAATTTAAAATATTCTTATTTTTCTCTTGAATACATTGCACCAATTACCATAACAACTGCAAAAACAATTAAATATGCAACAACTGCCATTCCGTGAGAAAAAACAGCAGCAATAATCATAAATATACATCCTAAAAGTGCAACAATAGGCATAATATATCTGTTAAATACACTAAAGTTTTTTTCTTTCTTTATTATCATCAAGAAAATAGGAATATATAATGCATAAATAGTTACTATAGGTAGTTCTGATGAGTCAAAACAGAAAAATCCAAACCAAGGAGCTGTTAAATTAGCACCATAAAAGAATAATAACCATATACCACAAAGTAACAGTCCAAAAACAGCTGAGTTTGTTGGCATATTTGTTTCATTATCAATTTGACCAAACACTTTTGGTTTAGGTCCAAAACCTCTTGCAGAAATTGAATATAACCCACGGGTGCATCCTAGCATAAGTCCATTTAAAGTACCTAAACAAGATATTATAACAAATACAAATATTAAGGAACCACCTACACTTGAAAAAATAGTTTGAAAAGCTAATTTAGCTCCTGCCTCTCCACCTTCCATCATAACTTCATTCGTTACAGTTCCAGCTAGTCCAACATAATAAAGAATGTAAACAAGCATTATTATAAATGTTCCACCTACAAGAGCTAATGGAAGATTTTTTTTTGCATCTTTTAATTCTGCGTTGATACTTGTAGCAATAATCCAACCTTCATAAGCAAAAGCTGTAGCAACAACAGCTGTAAACAATGCATTAGCAGTACTTACTTCAGTTACTACTGTAGTAAAGTTTTGCACTGTCATACCTGTACTAATACCAAAGATTGTACCAACTATAGCCATTAAAAATAGTGGAATTAATTTTATAACAGTTGTACTAACTTGAAATTTACCTGCTAAAACTGGTGATAAAGCATTTAAAGCATAACTACTTATCAAATACAAACATGCAATAGTCATACATTCTCCACCCGTAATAGAAAATCCAAATAATACACAAGTATATCTAGCAGAAACCCACGCTAATACAGCTGTCAATGTTGGGTAATAAATCATAGCCATAAACCAGCCAACATAATATCCGTATTTAGGTCCCATTGCAGCTTCTGCATAATCTACTATACCATTTACTTTTTCATACTTAGTAGCCATTACAGCAAAGGTATAAGCACAAGCAATCATAATTATTCCACCTATAACCCAAGCTAAAATTCCAAGTGAAAGATTTCCACCTGTAGCAGTTAATACTTTTTCTGCTTTAAAAAACACCCCACTGCCTATTACAATACCAACAACCATTGCTATTGCAGTAATAAGTCCAAACTTCTTCTCCAATTTGTTTTCCATGATATACCGCCCCCATTATAATATGTTTAATAAAATCTAATTAATTTTAATACTTTTTACATAATTATGCAAGCCCTGAGTACTTTTTAGCATTCTCAAATTTCACATATATCATTTTATCGTAATAATAGGTAATTGAGGTGGATTATATATACGTGGTACTCTTGTTGATTCTCTAGCTAGTCCACGACTAACTATTAATGTTTGATTGTCAAAATTAGAAGCATCGAAACTCCAAGAGTTATTATAATCGGTATATTGTATTTTTTCTTTGTCCTCATTTCTAATTGCACACTATAACCTCCATTTTATATACTGTTATTTGTGAAAAAGAAATGTAAAACTCATATTCCATTCCTTTTTCAGCGAACAGAATTTTTTCATCATCTACTATCTAATAGTTTTACTGAATAACACAATATTAATTGACAAAAAAAATAGTAGTTATTATAATAGTCACTATAAACTTTAGTGGTTTTAGTAATTATTGTAGTAACTACTAACAAACGGATAGGAGATATAAATGAATATTACAAATGTTGAGTCTAGAAACCTTAGTTTTAAGGACGGTATTAAAAGTGGACTACCTATTTTCCTTGGTTATTTTCCAATTGCTATGGCTTTTGGTATACTCTCTAAGACAACAGGTCTTACGCTTTATGAAACCTTATCTTTTTCTTTGATAGTTTTTGCAGGTGCTAGTCAATTTATTGCTGTTAGTATGATTGCAATGGGTGCAACGGGCATAGAAATTATAATTACAACTTTATTTTTAAACTTTAGGCATTTTTTAATGAGTGCTTCAATAGCCCCTAAATTGAATATAAAATCTACTATTATGAAACCTATTATTAGCTTTTTTGTAACAGATGAATCCTTTTCAGTAGCCTCTTTTGCTGAAGGTCAAATAACCGAAATGTACATGGTATCTATGCAGTTGATATCCTATTTGGGTTGGGGTATAGGTACCGGTGTTGGCTTTATACTTGGAAGTATAATGCCTCCTTTATTACAACAAAGTATGGGAATAGGTCTATATGCTTTATTTGTTGCTTTACTAGTACCTGAAATGAAGAAAACTAACAAGGCCATTGTTTTAGCATTAATAGCTGGAGTTGTAAATACCTTATTTGCAACTGTACTAGGATTAAAACAGGGATGGGGTATTGTCCTTACTATTATTCTAGTTTCTGCATTTGGTGTATTAATTTATTATAATGAGCCTTCTCTAATTATAGAAAAAGATGTGGAGGAATTAGATTATGAATAGTGTTATGATAATTGTAATTGGTATGACGATAGTTACCTTTATTCCAAGAGTAATCCCTTTTTTCATATTATCAGATAAGGAGTTACCTAAAAAACTAAAAATGTTTTTAGAATATGTACCTTACACAGCACTTGGTGCTTTAATTATTCCAGGAGCTATTACTGCCGTACCGAGGGCTCCCGAGGCTTCTATTGTTGGACTCACATTCGCAGTTTTATATAGTTATTTTAAAGGTGGTATTATAGTTTCTGTTGTAGGTTCAATTGGAATTGTATATATGGTGTTATTTATATTCGCATAGTTTGCATAGATTGGAGAATAAAAAATGGACAAAATAATTAACCAAATGAAAAGTTTAGGTTTAACAGAATATGAAGTCAAAGCTTATCTGGCTTTATTACAAAATCATCCTTCTAATGGTTATGCTCTAAGTAAAGTTTCAGGCATACCTAGGTCAAGAGTATATGAAGTGTTAGATGGCTTAAAGAAAAAACAAATAGTTTTTGAACAAAGCGACGGCAAAAATAATACTTATACACCTTTAGAACCTTCCCTTCTAATGGGAAAAATAAAATCTGATTTTGAATCGGTTATAGAATCTATAGATAATTATACAAATAGCCTTTATAATAATGAACAATTGAACTTAGAACCTAAAATACTTAGCGGGCGAGATGAAATATTAAAAATGGTTCAAGTTTTAATAAAAGAAGCAAAAAATCGTATTGCCCTTTCTATATGGGATGAAGAATTAGTCCCTATCAATGATGAATTAGAAAAAGCTAAGCAAAAAGGCATATTACTTCGTGGGGTTTATTTTGGAAAAAACAATCCCTTTAAAGAATTGATAAGTCATAGAAGAATAGATCGCTATTTGGCTGAATGTAAAGAACGGTATATTATAGTGATCATTGATGATAAACATGTATTATCAGGAATAATATCACGAAATGAAGATGCGAAGATAACCTGGTCTACCGATCCTGGTATTTTACAAATTAGTGATGATTCTATTGCCCATGATGTAATGATTAACACCTATTACACAATTCTTAAAGGTAAAGAAAGAACTCTATACGAAAAAACTTTTGATGAAATTCGAAAAAAATACTACGGATTTAGTGATGAAGAATTTGAGCTATTTCCATTGCCCAAAGAGGAATAACAACAAAAATCTTCAAAGTCTGCTGATATCAGAATGATACTTGGAAATTTATTGTTCAACACAAAAATAAAACCACACTACAACCAGTGTGGTTTTAACGCTTAAACTTATTTCAAGGGGGGAATAAGTTAAATTTGTTTATCTATTAACTATATATTACTCCCCTTATGTGTCAATTTCGTGTTAAAAATGTTTTTTATTTAAAAATTTGTTTATCAAGAAACTGCTAGATATTTTAGTCTTCCAATATTCAAACTTCTAATAATCGCAAATAGTAATCCCGTAGTTAAACATACCGTTTTCTTTCCTTTTACCCTCAGTATTACTCAATATATCCTAACTTTTTATATTTATCTATAAGTTCTATATTATCAGTTATTTTTTTTACTTCTTGTGAACTAGAATCTAACTCATAACAAATAGATATCCAACCATTTGATAAATCATTATCGATATCATAATTATAGGTTACAAAATACAAATTTTCAGAAACTATTTCGCATTTCCAACCAATCCTTCTTTTAACTGAATTATCATTTTCTACTGCTAAGTTTACTTGTTCCTCAATATTTAAATCATCAATATACGCTGCTTTTACACTTTCAATGGCTTCTTCTTTTGGTAAAGACTCCTCTGTATCATCAAATATCCCTCTAACAAATACTGCTCCAATAATAAAAGCTATCAAAGCAAAAATTAATATTGCATAATGATAATCTATTTTATTTTTTATATTATTAAATTTATCTTTATTTATATTCTTTTTTACTTTATTTGGAGTTACTTGTTTCTTTCTTGTTTCTTTATTTGACGTTACAGGCTTGTCTTTTGTTTCTTTATTACTATACAAAGTGTTCTTTCTTTGTTTATTATTAACTTCGTTGAAATTCTTTGTTATTCCATGTTTCAAATTATATTTTTCCCTTAATTTTGGGTCGCTAAGGGTATCATATGCATTCTTAATCTTTATAAATAAACGATTTGCATCAACTTCTTTATTTATATCAGGATGATATTTTTTCACTAATTTTAGATAAGCTTTACGTATTTCTTGTTCTGTAGCTTTTTCACTAACTCCTAATAATTCATAATGGTTCATTATTACTCCTCCAAAAATTTTAAACTTTCGTTAATGCTTTAACGTAAAAACACATTTCATATTTATTCATATCAAAACACCCTGTCTACATTCTATATTATTTCTGCTTATTTATAAAGTAATTTTAGTATATTGGTAAAATTTTGGCGTATTTTGTTCAAGTCACCATTCACTAGATTCAAGAAATCCGAAATCCTTCTTTTCAAATGTGTTATAATTAATTAAACATATATTAGATTAATAAAAAAGGAGAATAATTATGCTTGAATTCAGATTTGATACACAGTTATTGATTGAAGGAAAAAATCTTTCAGAAGATGATATAAACGAGTATATTACAAAAAACATAGAAGGTGATTGCTTACTTGCCGTTGGTGATGAAGAATTGATTAAAATTCATTTCCATACAAATACTCCATGGAAAGTTCTAGAATATTGTGCTTCATTAGGTGATATTCACGATATTGTTGTAGAAAATATGGATAGACAGACTAGTGGACTTCACGGGTAAACTACTTCAATATAAATATATTATAACCTTTATTTTTGAAAAAAGGATTTTATAGCTAAGCTATAAAATCCTTTTAACATGCTGTAGCAGATGAACTTTATCTTTAAATAAAGAGTTTTCTTACTATGCACGAATTATTTCTGTTTTATATCCATCAGGATCGGTTATAAAATAAATTTTTGGAGGTGTCCCAGGCAATCCTTTTAAATCTGTTACTTTATAACCCAGTTCCTTATGAATTTTATGAGATTCTTCCAAATCATCTACTAAAACTGCAAAATGACTAAATCCATCTCCAATCTCATAAGGCGTTTGTTGATTATAGTTGTATGTAAGTTCAATTTCAAAATTTCTTTCTTCATCACTTAGAAAAACTAAAGTGAATTTATGTTCCGGGAAATCTTTTCTTCTTAATTCCTTAAAACCTAGAGCCTTATCATAAAAATCAAGTGACTTTTCTAAGTCCATTACTCTTATACACCCATGTACTAAACTATATTTCATACTATCCCTCTTTCCTTTATACTGTTAATAGTTTTGCATCATTTTTAAGCAATTCTGTTAATGGCATTCCCCATGCTTTAAGCTCAAATCCTAATTCATCTATCTGACGTACAACCCCAAGTTTCGTTGCACAAGCTATGCAGAAACTTACTTCAATACCTTTTGATTGTAAATCTAATAATTTTTCTTGTATTTCCTCATCTTCAGCAACTAGCTTTGCTGTTGCTCCCCAAACTACAATTTTAACTCTATCCCACCAGCCACGAACCTTTGCGTTTTCAGCGTACATAAACACCATCATTTCCGCAGTCACTGGATCTGCATTGGTCCAAAGAATTACTAAACTATTATCCATTTTATCATTTCTCCTTTATCAAACATTATATTTTTTCATTACTTTTTTATTGTCCTTCTTATTAATTCTTATATACTTCTTACTTTAGACTTTCAATTATATTAACAAATGAATCAACAGGTTGGGCCCCATAAGCGGCCTCTTTTCCATCAAATAGAAAATATGGCACTCCATCGATTTTACGAGTATAAGCATTAGACTCATCTTTTCTTACTTCCTCTACAAACTCTGAAGATTCTAAAACACTTAATGCCTTTTCTCTATCTAACCCTACCTCTACTGCAATAGAAGCTAGAACATCAAAATCTGATATATTCAATGATTCAATAAAATAACTTCTCATAACAGCTTCAGTATATTCCCATGATTTACCTTCAGCTTTTGCATAATGTGACAAACGATGAGCATCAAAAGTATTAGTACGCTTTAAATCATCATAGTTATAATCCAGACCTATTTGCTTTGCCGCTCTTATATTCTTATTATTAAACTGAGTTGCCTGTTCAATACTAATTCCATATTTTTTAGCCATCAGTTCATTTATATTTTCATCATACCTCTTTTTTGCATTAGGGTCTAACTCGAAAGAATTAAATACTAACTCTACTTCTTCCTTCATACCAGTCTGCTCAAGAGCTAACTCAAGTTTTCTTTCACCAATATAACAGAAAGGACATACATAATCTGACCAAATTTCTATTTTCATATTTTCTCCCTTCTTATCCTTTGCTTTTTTCAAATCCTGAAACAAATATTATCGCATCATATATTTATCAACAGAGTATTATATCTAGATAATACATCAATACTTTATAGTTGTCAGCAATTTTTCAACTTTTACTATTTAATTTTTCCTAGTGTTTTTTTAATACTGAGAATATTTGTATTTATCTCAATGAATTCTAATACACAACTCCTTTAATACACTTATACTATACATTATCTTAATATAATATAAAATAGAACTGCGTAAAAGCAAGCTTTTTCGCAGTTCTTGTCATATCTTTATAAAGTTTGCAACTCTATAGTATCCTAAAGATTTTCTACAAATATTTTTAATCTACGCATTCCCTCAATTATCTTTTCTTCAGAAGTTACATAAGATAATCTGATATATCCACTGCCTTCTTTACCAAAGCCATCACCAGGTACTACTGCAACTTTTGCTTCCTTTATTAATCTCATTGCAAATTCTTCAGAAGATAGTCCTGTTTTTGTAATATTTACAAACAAATAAAATGCACCCTTTGGTTTTAAACAAGATAAGCCATCTATTTTTGAAATTTCATCTATTAACAAATCTCTTCTACTTTTGAATGTTGATATCATAATTTTCAAGTCATCTTGTGGACCAGTGAGTGCTTCAATTGCTGCAAATTGACTAGGTGTATTAATACAAGCCGTATTTCCTTCTTGTACCTTCAACATTAAGTCAACAATTTTAGCTGGTGCTGCTGCAAAACCTATCCTCCAACCTGTCATAGCGTAAGACTTAGAAAAACTATCTATTATTATAGTTCTTTCTTTCATTCCCTCAAAAGAAGCAATACTTACAAATTCGTCCTCTTCATCATATAGATAATCTTGATAAACTTCATCAGCTATTACATACAAATCATTTTCTTTTACAATTTCAGCAAGTTCTTCTAATTGCCCTTTATTCATTACACTTCCAAGAGGATTTGATGGAGAATTTAATAAAATAGCTTTTGTTTTATCAGTTATTGCTGCTTTTACTTTATCCATATTAAAAATGAAATCATCCTCTTCACACAATTCTACAAATTTTGGAACTGCATCTGCCAAAACGACTTGTCCTAAATAGCTTGGATAATATGGTGATCCAATTATAATTTCATCTCCTGGATTCATAAGTACCATCATTGCAAAAAATAAAGCTTGAGATCCACCATTTGTTATAATTACTTCAGTTTCAGGATCATAGTCTACCTTTTTCTTCTCACTCACCATTTCTGCAATAACTTTTCTTAATGGTAATATACCTTTATTAGTAGTATATTTTGTACCACCATTTTTCATAGCCTTATAGGCAGCTTCTATAATACGATCAGGTGTATTAAAATCAGGCTCCCCAACAGTAAACTCAATTAAATCATTAACACCTATACACATATCAAATACTTTTCTTATTGCAGATTTAGGTATAGTTTGTACTTTTTTAGATAATTCTTTCATATATCCTCCTTTTACAGCTATATTTTTTTATTAATTAGCACTTTTTTTATTAATTATCATTTTTTTATTTTCCATTGTTTTATTTTATTTTCAATATTTTAATATCAGTATTATAATATCAGTACATTATTAATATGTCAAACTTATCTATTGTATTTTATTAATTAATCAATTCAACACTCATTATATTGATATATATTTAAAGGACATTAGATAATATTAGAACTATACTACTTCACATTCGATGAATTTCTTTTTTTTTTACACTTAGGAACTTTTGTGATATAACTATATAATAAAATAAAACAATATCGTTAAGAGGAGATAAAAATGAAAATATTGGTCTTAGGACACAGAGAAGAAGAAACACATATATTTAAAAAGCTCATTCAGACTTTCAAATATGAAATTTCCTACACTACGGATTTTTTAAATATATCTAATGTAGAAATCACAAAAGGTTATGATGCAATCTTTATAACAGTAAGCAGTGTAATTACAGAAGAAGTTGCAAAATCTTTATCTGAGCTTGGCGTCAAATATATTCTTAATAAGCTTGCTGGAACAGATCATTTAGATTTAGATGCAATTCATAAATATAATTTAAAAGTTGCTTATGTTCCTTATTATTCACCTAATGCTGTTTCAGAACATACTGTAATGTTAATTATATCTGCGTTAAGGAAGCTTAAATCACAATTACACAGAATAAATCATCATAATTTTAATATTAAGGGGTTACAAGGACGAGAACTTCGCAATATGACAGTTGGAGTCATTGGAACTGGAAGGATAGGATGTGCAACAGTAAAAAACCTAAGTGGATTTGGTTGCCAAATCCTTGTAAGTAGCCATTCTAAAAAAAAGGAAATAAAGTCCATTGCCACCTATGTTCCTTTAAAAGAACTTTTAGTAAAAAGTGATATCATTGTATTTCATTGCCCTTTAACAGATGATACGTACCACATTATCAATGAAGAAACAATTAAAACATTAAAGAATGGTGTATGTCTAATCAATACTTCACGCGGAGGATTATTGGATACTAAAGCAGTAATGAATGCTTTACAGACTGGAAAAATAAGTGCAGTTGCAGTAGATGTATATGAAGAAGAAAACAAAATTTTACGAAAAGACATGTCTAGAAGAGAATTAGAAGATAAGATTTTTGAAGAATTCATTGCCATGGAAAATGTAATTTACACCACACATACAGCATTTTATACAGATGAAGCAGTTTCTAACATGATAGAAACAACCTTCGAAAATTTACATGAATATGAAATAAGTGGCTGCTGTAAAAATGAAGTCCCATCTTCTTGAAATTTTTTACATTTCATTATCCAGAATATCTTTTATATATACATATGTCTTTTAAGATTGATTTAAGGTTAATGCTTTATTATTTAAACATGGCAACATCCAAATATTAAATACTGACTTATAAAAATAAATATTAAAACTTATCAATCATTAAAGGAGAGAATACTTATGAAAATGAAAAAATTAAAAGGGCTTATATTAACTATGGTACTAATCGCATCTCTTGCAGGATGCTCAACAGCACAAAATAGCAACAGTAGTAATTCAACTACTAATGAAACAACAGAAATTGTATCTACCGAAACTTCAACAAGTGCTGATAATTCAGACAACAATTCAACAACTATTATTTCATCCGTTGAAGGTTCAATTCTAGATACTTCAGAATTATTTACTAGTAGAGATTTAGAACAGACTGCTGACCTTACAGATGCAGTATACATACAATTGGAAAGTGGAGAAGATGTTGCTATCGCTGAAGAAGGTGTCTATGTTCTAAGTGGTGATGTAACTGATGTTACTGTTCTAGTTGAAGCTGCTGATGATGCAAAAGTTCAAATAGTATTAGATGGGGTAAATATAACCAATGAAGATTCGCCAGCAATTTACGTAAAAGAAGCTGATAAAGTATTTATTACTTCTACTGATAGCGATAACTATATGGAAGTTTATGGTGATTTTGTAGAAGATGGTGATAATAATCTTGATTCAGTTATTTTTTCTAAAACAGATTTAGTATTAAATGGAACTGGTTCCTTAGAAATTGTTTCTACTAAAGAAAATGGAATAACATCAAAAGATGATCTTAAAATTACTGGAGGTATATATACTATCACATCATCTTCTAATGCTATAGAAGCAAATGATTCTATTCGAATATACGATGGAGACATTACAATTGTTACAGATAACGATGGAATTCATAGCGAAAATGACGACGATGCTGATTTAGGATATATTTATATTCAAAATGTTACATTAAACATAAATGCTGGTGATGATGCAATCCATGCCAATAGCATAGTTCAAATCGATGGTGGTACTATTAATATTGAAACTAGTTCAGAGGGTATTGAAGGAACCTATATCCAAATAAATGGTGGCGAAATATACATTTATGCTACAGATGATGGAATAAATGCTACATCTACAAGTAATTATGACGTTATTATTGAAGTAAATGATGGTACAATTAATGTAGTTGTGGGCAGTGGTGATACAGATGCATTTGATGCAAACGGTGATATATATATTAATGGAGGAACAATCACTGTAGAAGCCACTTCATCCTTCGATGCAGATGGTACTGCTGTACTAAATGGTGGAGATGTTACTGTTAATGGCGAAACAATAACAGAAATCGTCCAAACTCAAATGGGTAAAGGAAAAGGCAAGTAAATTAGTTTGATGAAGAGCATAATTCTAATCTATAGAATTATGCTCTTGTTTATTATTGCACTTATTATTTAACTTATTACTATAATTCATCAGAAACTTATGTTCATAAAATAATCTAATCATTTTATTAATAAATATATCCTAAATAATTTAAATTACCTTGTAATCTGAAATGAAATCAAAATCCAATACCTCCTTAATTTATTTTTCTCAGTTAATATTTTAACCATAAAAAATTATATGTACATACTATACACTTAAAGAATATTATGGTAATGGAATAATATTTCAGGAGGAACTAGTGAACAATTTTAGAGATGAGAGTAAAGATAAGTTGGATAATATATGCATAGTTTATCCAAAAGAAGTAGAAGATTATATTAATAGAATGAAGAGTCTTAGGAAGCCTAATCCAAAAACAAAACCTAATAATGAAAAATCTGGACCACCAAAATCGCCACCACCAAATATGACACCTCAATCACCTAAAGGTCCAGATACTGGTCTCAAAGCAGTAGACCCAGGTGCTATAAGACCTTGCTTATATAGGCTTTCCTATATTTGGCCAAAGAAAGGTAAACCTTTCTGGGCATACCTTGTGTATGCTGGAAGGAAATCTGTATCTAGATGGAAATATTACAACGGCAGATGGATTTATTTTGGTATGGATTTAAAGAACATTGAGTCCTTTATTTGTTATTAACGGAAATTACTAAATGAACACGTGCCTATTATTTAGTAAATAATAGGCACGTTAAGTTTTTATAAGTTAAGTTTTTATAAGTTAACTAATTTATTTTTCTGATTTTCAGTCAATTCTATTTCTGGTGAATTTGATAAATCAGTATTTCTATTTTCTACAATTAATACGGAAGCATCTTTGCTTAATGTATGGCTATGCCACGTACTTTTTTTTACATTATACAATTTCAAAGGCTCCAAATCCACTTTAAATATATTGTCTATTTCCTCTTTACCTTCACCGATAAATAAACTAAATTTACCACTTAAAAGAACAAAAACTTCATCACTCTCATCATGTTTTTGAAATTTCGATATATTATGCGGAAGAAGTTCATCACAATAATTCAAAATAGCTACTCTCCACTTATCATAATCTATAACAGGTGAGTATCCTTCTTCTTTGTACTCTCTTATTTCAATTAGTTTTTCATTCAAAATAATATCCCCCTAACTATGATAATTCAACATAGATATTTATCGTATCTTTAGTATCTAATTTTTCTAGAATATCTTTTGAAATTACTGCTTTATCGCCTTCTTCAGTAGAAATATTTTCATCATAAATTTCTACTTTAGTGATTTTGTAATCTCCATACTCTTTTGAATTTATATTCTTGTAGCATACCTCAATATTTTTTCCTCTAAACATTGAAGAAACCTTTGCTTCTCCATTTTCGTCAAACTGATTCTTTAGAAGCTTCGGCTGTATTACTAAATCACCCATTTCACCTTTTATTCCATATACTTCATTTACCACAGTCAATAAAAGCCAACTAGCTGAACCAGTTAGATAGTTATACATTCCTCTTCCTTTTTCATTTATATACTCAGGAATTCCAGGATATATTCTTGACTTTTTAAAGTCATTACAATGAGTGTATATTGAATTTATAACTTCATAGCCTTCTTTAGCAAAACCTCTTTTATACAGAGCATTTCCGTACATTACCGCCATATGACTAAACATGGCTCCATTTTCTTTATGTCCAAAAGCAAATCCAAATAATCTTCCCATATTAAGCTTAACTTCATTAAAATTAGTATTTAATCTATAGCCTCCAACATTACTATCTTTAAGGTATTTATCAGAAGCTTCTACTATTTTTTTAACTTGCTCATCTTTTGCTATTCCACCCATTATGGTAAACACTTGACTTGTCAGTATCATTCTAGTTCCAAGGTCATTATCTCCTTCAACCTTTTCACCATCATTGTCATAGTAGCCATTAAACCATTCATAGCCTTCTTTATTTACTACTAATTCATTTTTTCTAATATGTTCAATTATAGACTTACCTTTTTCAGCTAAATCCTTGGCTAAATCTTTAATAGCTATTTTTACTTTAACTCCAGATACATCTTTTTTAGTTTCTGCATAATATTTATTTAATAAATCCTTCTTAGCTTTTACATCTGCATAATTTATCTTTCCTGATACACTATCTAACAATGTAACTATTTCCTCTGCTAGGTCTACAGATGTGATATTTTTTAATTCTTTTAATTTTAAAATTATTTTTGATAATTCTATTAAGTTACTTCCATATAGAGCTGTAAATGCAACACTTTCACCTTTAGAACTAGCCATATCAAGTCCATCATTCCAATCAGCACTTTCAAGCTTAATATTGTTATGATCTCCAACGTTAAAGAAAGAAGATAAATTTTGAAGTAATATATGCTCTAGAATAGTTCCTTTGTATATATTTCCATTAGCAGCTCTTAATCTATTGCCTAGACTTGCATCAAAGGTTTCATCAATTTCTAAACATCTAGATACTTTTCCATCTTTAAAATAATCTTGCTCTTCTAATAAGAAATCCAAATCACCACTCTGATCTAAATATAGCTTTGTAGTTAAAAATGGCCAAGCACCATGATCCATCCAAACCCTTGGAATATTATTTCTATCTGCTAAAAATTCTCCTGGTTTTGACCCTATTATTGTTGCATTTGTTCCGTCTATTCTAACACCAGAATAATTATTTAATAATAACTCTCTTACATTATTAGGTTCCATAATAAGAAGAGCTAATAAATCTTGCCAAAGGTCTCTCCATCCTCTTCCCCCTCTTCCATAATCATGATGAGGTAAAAATGAGCATCCATATATTCTTCTTAAAATAGGTTGAATTGTGACCCATTTCATCCAATTATCATAGTTACCATCCCCTGATTGGAAAGATAACGTAGATAATTTATTTGTCCAATATTCTTTATTTTTATCTAATTCTTTATTAAATTTTTCTAAGGTTAAATACTTCTCTTTTACATCAAAACCTATTTCGTTTTCGAGGCCAAAAGCAAGTAAATAACTCTTTTCTTCACCTTTTTTAATATCAATATTGTTAAATTTTATTGCACCTATAGCTTCATATCCATCTACAGTTTGACCTTTCTCCTTAAATGGTAAGTTTTTCACTATAGCTTCTGGCCATTCAAGATTACCACTCTCACCAATATACTCTTCCATATCTGCTAAAAACCCTACTGGTGCCCTTCCATTATCTTCAGCACCCAAAACATAATAGGTAACATCATTTTTTTTATGGCCTCTTTCGTCAAAAGACAAAGTAGGTTTAACTAAAACTCCATATTCTGTAGTTTCTGCTCTATTTAAAAGAGATGTTACATGCCTATGATCTCTAAGATTGTCCGCAGATCTAGCATATATAGGAATAGCAGCTATAGGGTCTAAATTAATAGTTTCATCACTTGTATTCGTTATAGAAACTCTCATAAGTTGTACTTTATCATTTTCTACTGGTACGAAATTGGTTATTTCTGCTTTAAGTCCAATTTTCTTATTTTTTCTTATTATTTTATGATATAAAAATCCAGCTTGTAGCTTAACTTCTTCTTCTCTATCTTCTTTCATTCTATCTTCTATTTGTCTTGGAGAATTACCTGCCAAAGACCATGGCGCTTTATCAGAAAAGTAAGCCCAAAAATTCATAGCTGACCTTGTATTATTTAAGTCTAAAGAACTAACTGGAGCAGTCAAATAATTATTTTGTCCAGATTTAATGTCTCCGTGAAGTGTTGGTGTTATAGCTGACATAATTCCAGCTTCATTTGCTAAAGGGAAATAGAGAAAATTTGAACAATCCGGATCGTCCATAGAAAAATCTCCATTATCATTATTAAATATCCAACCTATATCTCTCTTTGTCATTTCGTAGACCTCCATTTATTTATTTAATTCACCACAAGAATCTCTCTTAATCAATTCTACTGGTATTATTTTTTTAACTCTATGCTTTGTTTTTTCATCAATCTGTTTTACTAAAATATCCACCGCGGATTTCCCTATTTTATCTAAATTTTGTCTAATAGTCGTTAATTTCGGTGTTAAATACTTACACATTTCTATATCATCAAAACCAATAATAGAAATATCCTCTGGAACACTAAGTCCTGCTTCTTTTATAGCATCTATTGCCCCAAAAGCAATTATATCCGATGCAGCAAACACAGCCGTTGGTCTATTTTCAAGAGCTAATAATTTTTTCATTGCATTATAGCCACTGTCAATATCAAAATTCATTCCCTCTGCTAGATATCCATCTAGTATAGGCAAGTTCAATTCCTTCATTACCGTTTTGTATGTCTCTTCCCTTATGCAACTTGGCCAATTATCTATTTCTCTTGCTCCCACAATATGGGCTATTTTTCTATGGCCTAAATCATATAAATAATTAATCGCAAGCCTACAACCTTGTTCATTATCTGATGTAACAGTTGATGTATTATCGTTAAACATATCAATAACAACAATAGGGAACACGCTCTCGACCATCTCTTTTGTTTCTATACTATTAGGGTCAGTACACAATATTGCTATTGCATCCACATGCATATATCTAAAATATTCTAAGTAAGTAGTATTATTTAATCTATCATTTTTTGTTCCAAATAGTAAAGCATACCCATATTTGTCTGCTTGTTTCTTAAATCCTTCTATTACACCTGAGAAAAAAGAATGATTAAATCCAATGCCAAGACTTTCAAAAAACACAACGCCTAATGTCCATGTTTTCTTTGTTGATAAATATTGTGCTTGAGAATTTGGCAAAAATTTTTCTTCTTTGAGAATTTTTTTAATTTTCTTTCTAGTTTTATCGCTGACATCAGGATAATTGTTTATTACTTTTGAAACTGTGGTTGAAGAAACACCTGCTTTCTTTGCTATTTCATAGATAGTACCCATAAATAATATCCCCCCTCCCTGTTTAAATAATTACAGCCTCTATTTTTAATATCTCACCATTTCTAATCATCTCTGCAACTTTACCTGTAATATCGCTGTTATTAATTTGGATTTTATTATTATTTACATCCGTTAATGTAACCTCTTCTACTATTCCTTTATTAGGACCAAATGTATCCTTATTATTCTTATTTATATAAGTAACTTCTATATTACCAAGTAATGTGGTAACTAAAATACCTTCTTTGAAGAAATCTTTTGATAATATTGGGTTAAGTTTAAATCTAAGAACTCCATCGTCAAAAGTAAATATATCACTACCAAACATCATCAATTTCCATATATTAATCATTTCAACAGTGGTTCCACTTAATCTTGCAATAAATCCTCTTCCATGATTTCTTTCATCAGGATTACTACTACTTGCTATAAATGATGAATTTTCAAGTATACTTCTTCCATAGACTTTTGGTTCCATAAATGGCGGCATAGCTTCTTTTAAATCCACGTAAAACTCTTCATATAAGCCATTTTTAAGCAATTCCAATAAATACTTGAATCCCATATGCATAAAAATTGATTCTCTTTCAAGCCAACCTGGTGTAAAACTTTTTGCTCTACCAATCTCATAAGATGCTTTTTCTAAAGACTCTGACGTTTTATACATCTTTAATTTTTTATCAAATATATCACTATTTTTAACAAAATTATAATGCAGCCTTTTTTCTTCATCATCAACATTTGTCTTGAAATATCGTGCATATCCTTCTAAGAATAGTGGAAGAAAATTAACTTCAACGTCTAAAGGTTTTATCTCTTCTTCATCAATTGAATATTCTGTTATGTTATAATACATAAACGTTGGAATATTATTGTTATTCAAACTTTTTATCTCTTCTATACCTAAATCAATTTTATCAATCATTTTATTAATAAGACTTTCAAAACTATTCTTTTCGATAACTGAATTAATGCCGCTTACAGTATAATTAGTCTGCTCTCTAAAATTTTCTCTAATAGTAGATACCTTATCCCAATATTGTAATCCATTTATTTTTTCACTCAATTTCTCTGATAAAACACTTTCCACTCTATTCATCGCTATATAAAATTCTTCAGGCACTTTTACTGGATTATTTAAAACATTAATATGTTCTTTAATAAAGATAAGAAGTCTTTTTAACTCAGCAGTTTCTGCAAAACTAGAACCAATAAGTCCTGGAAGTCCATTCATAGCATCGTTCCAACCTGGTTTTCCAGCTTCCATTTCAATTCCAAAGCCCTTCATGTCTAGGCTCATAAATTTAATCCCAGCAAGCATAAATAGTTTAGTAAATAAATTAGTTTTATATATATTTCCATTGCTATCAGAAAGCCACTGATTTAAGTCATTTTCTTTTTTCTTTAAGGTTACATATTGTCTAATCTTTCCTTCATCTACTACATATTTTTCTTTTCTTGGTAGTACATATTCTGGTGAATTATAAAATTTATAGTTTTCATCTTTGATTAATAAGTCTTCTTCTTTATCCGGATAAACATTTAAAAATTCTTCAATCAAATCAAGATTGTATGTCCAATGATCTACCCAAAAACCTTCTGCGAAATCAGCTTCTGTATCTTCGCTTGCTAAAGTTACAATTGTATTTAACAATTCATTAGTTCTTTCTTTGTCCTCACCTTTTATGACCCCATAAAGTTCACCAAGAGTAAATTTATCATCCAACATTATTTCTAAAGTATCTCTTTCATCTTTATTTACTAACTTTAATATATCATTTTTTACATTTTCATCTAAATAAAACTTTTTCCCTTTAATAACTAAAGGATTGTAACCATCCATTTGAATTAATTCACTAAATAACTTTATGTTTTCCATTCCAGTAAATGGATGAATGAATATATCCATTCTTCTATTTTGATTTACATCTCTAAAGTTACCATTTCCTTGTGAATAATAATTCGGTTCTAAACTAAAGAAATTATAATCTCTTTCTAAATCTCCGTGCTTTCTTGAATATACATAGTATACCTTATCACCTACTTGCATAGGATATCCGCCTCTTAAAACATTATCAATATAACACTGTTTTATATATTTATCGAATAACGTATATGAGGTTTCAGTATTTACATCCTTACTAATATCTTCTATAATCAAGTTGCTTTCATTTATTTTAGTGTTAAAGTATTCTTCGCTACAAACTCTTTCAAGTGATTTACTAAAAACTTCATTATCTTTTACATATCCAATATAACTATATATTGAAGTACTAGCTTTAGCCCCTACTTCCTTTTCCTTTCCAGAAAAAGCACAAGGAACTTTATTATAAGATACACTGTCATTATCCGAAAGATTTTTAACATTGTTTTCTTTAAATTCAATAGGATTTCTTAGTGATGTATCATAACCAAATATATATTCAGGGTCAATTATAGGCTTCAATATATTAGTATTTTCATCAAAAGCTACATAAAAATAACTATTGTCTATCTTGTCTATTTTTGTAGTATCCCCTGTAGAAGCCCTTACTTGATATTTAACAGTTTTATCTTCTTTTATTTCAGCTTTTATCCAACTTCTTAGAGTATTTCCCACACTTTTATAGGCTTCATTTTCAACGCCATAAGGAATTATTGCAGATAATCCATCTAGTATCTCAATATTTATTTTACCTTTTGAATTATTGTAAACTTTAACTCTTCTTCCTAATGCTGAAAAGTCTTCCTTTGGAATTGTAAAATAAGTTATTTCTATTTCTAAATCTAGATCATTATTTATTTCTACTAATCTTAATTCATTATTTTTAATTTTCATTATTCTTTCTATATTTGTTTCTTCATTTACAGAAAAGGGCTCAAAAACAAATTTTTTTTTGTCCTTTATAACTTTTAAAAATGTTCTAAATCCATTAGTATGCACCATTTTGTAAGCTTCATTAGCTGGGAAAAACTCCATAATGCAATTATTTTTATTTTCTATTCCAAAACTGCTTATTCCTTGACCTCTATTTACATAGAATGACCACATAGGTATTCCTTCTACTCCTGCAATTCCTGCTAAAAAGCTAGCAAAAGGTTGTTTTTTATCATAATTTTCTATAACATAAAAGCCTTGCTCATCTATATAATCAACTTTTTCTATATTTTTATTATCCATTCTACACCTCATAAAGTATTTATAATTTTATTAGTACTTCTTAATATTTAAAATTGGTTTTAAGTTTTTAGTTTGTAGTTTTAGAAACCGGTTTCGAAGTATATTAAAAAAATATTATATACATCTACTTTGAAGTCCACTTAAATAATCTAAGTTTGAAACCGATTTCTGTACTAGGTAAAAATATTTGCTCCGAAATCGCTTTCGAAACATAGTGAAAACAAAAACATAACTCACTCTTATGCTTTTCTACCTACTATATTTTGCTTCAACCAAAATTATAATAACCATCTTTTAAATATTAAACATTCTAAATAAAACTTATGTGCTAATTATATAATTATTTTTTTTATTTGTAAAGGTTTTATTTCATTTTTATAAATGAATTATACGGAATTGGACTTACTTATTAAACATTTAACAATATCGCCAGTAACTACGGTACAATGGAATACTCAATGTTTTTTTGTGGCAGAAAATATTATACTAAAACAAAAGATTTAAGTTAATATTAGGAAGTTTTGTAAACTACATATTTTCATAAAAACAAAAATACCTGAGTGGTATATAAATTTTTCATGATTAATCTTGTCTTGTCCATATAAAAATTTTACTTTAGTCTAAAAGTTTATTATTATTGTATTATAAAAGAAATTTAAATCTCATTTATAAACTTCCCATAAGAAAGGTGCTGTTATTATGAAAAAAAGAGTTATACTTCTCACCATTTTGGTTTTTGTACTAATTACTTCAGGATGTAGTTCGAAATCCAGCAAAAATTCCGAAGAAACATCAAATGATTCAAATATTAAATCTTCCTCAGAAACAACGTCAACAATAGATACCTCCGATTCAGAAAAAGGTTCAGAAATAAAATATTTCGCCCCTTTTACTGGTGAAGAAGTTACAAAAGAAGAATCTGAAAAACCTGCCTACTTTGTCTCTGTAGAAAATTCACCAGCTGCAAGACCTCAAGCCGGACTTAATTCTGCTGATATTGTATATGAGTTTATGACAGAAGGTGGTATAACAAGATTTCTTGCTTTATTCCAAAAAGATTCAGCAAAAAAAATAGGTCCCATAAGAAGCATGAGAACATACTTTATTGACATTGCTTATGAATATAATTTACCTTTCGCTCATTGCGGTGGTAGCCATGATGCTCTAGATAGAATTAAAAATGAAGGTTCCATGACAATGGATGAAATGGCTAACGGTTCTTATTATTTTAGAGATGAAACTATAAAAGTTCAAGAGCACAGCTTATTTTCTACATCTACGGACCTCATAAATCTTTTGAATGCTAAAAATTATGTAAAAGAGACAAATGTAGAATTAAAGTTCGATAAGACATTTTGGGATCAAACAGATTTAAAAGAAGTAAACTCATTATCTATAACCTTTAATAAATATTATAGTACAAGCTATTCCTTTAATAATGGTTTATATTATAAATCTATGAATGAAGAAGAACTATTAAATCGTCATGATGATATCCCTGTATCCATTTCGAATATAGTCCTACAAAATGTTAACTATAGCACAAGGTCTGGAGAAGCTTATCTAGATGCAGATTTAGTTGGTGAAGGTACAGGTATTATTATAAGTAATGGGAAAGCTATGGACGTGACTTGGTCAAAAGCTGATCTTAATTCACAAACAATCTTTAAAGATAAAACTGGAAATATAGTACCACTTAATGTTGGAAAGACTTGGTGGCACATATTAGACCAAAATGCTGAAGTTACTATAGACTAGAATTTAAATAATAAAGATTATTTAAACATTTTTTTCTTAACAAAACAGGACTCATATTACGCTCTAGATAGATTTTCTATCGTAGCTTCATTGAGTCCTTCTATGCTTATATAATACAGTTATATCCAATAACATCTAGTCAACATGCTAATTATTCAGCTTATCCATCGCTAATAACTTCTCCATAATTTTCAAGGTCCGTTTTTATTAATTGATCAATTTTAGGGATTCCATTTGGTATACCCGATATTTTAGCAAATGTTGGTTAAATTATCACCTTTTTTAATAGTAATAAATCTTACTACTTCCTCCTGTATAAAGTCCGGCCAAGTCTGCCTACATATTTATATCATTAATCATTGTATCTGTCTACGAGTTTACCATTAGGATTATACAGTTCTGCTGGATCACTTTTTGTATTGTTCCAAGTGCCAGTACCATCAAGCCAATGAAAATCCACATCTGAATTTTTAGAAGAATCTCCTATCTTAACTGTTGAATTTGGTTCCAAAGTAAACTCTGGAAATGTAAAAGATTGCTCTCCTTTTACTGATAAGATTGTCCATCCTTTGAGATTAACCGATTCATCCTCTAAATTTTTAAGTATAATATACTCTGCTTTCTTATCAAGCGCAACAATTTTAATTTGCTCATCTGAAGTTATTACTTCATTGTCTGTATCAATTGTTTCATTATTATTTGTAGTATCCTCATCAGGATTTACATTATCAAACTCATCATTAATAGTATTCCCTTCTATTGTGTATGTATAACTATAATGACTAGGAATCTGTGTTGATGTATCTTCATAAGTAATTACAGCTACAAAATCTGTACATCCCCCTGCATCTCTTATTACTTTTTCCATATATGCTTGGTCACCCTGCCTATTAAGTGTGCTCTCTTGTGGAGTTATATTATATGCATTTGAAACACCTCCAAGAGAATCGGCAATGACATGTCCTTCATCTAGCGTTGAACTTTCAACGCCAGGTACTTTTGCTTCATCTGGATAATATCTTCCACTTGCTAAAACCTGTTCAGTTGCTTCATCCTGTAATGTAATTTTTTCTGCTGTTACTTTAACCAACTGTCCGTATCCATTAGTAAAAGCATAGTATTCTCTATCACCAAAGCCTATATCAACCACAACATTAGCTTCTCTATACCCTGATTGATCGCCTCCTTCAACTTCAATTAATCGATATCCTTCAAAAGCACCACTACCTGAAACATTATTATTTTGTACAGATTCTTCTATATTTTCTCCATCTAGCTTGTCTTCTTCTGCTTCAGTATCAACTCTTTCTTCTTGCTGCTCAACAGCCCCCTTATTTCCATTTACATTCTCTTCAGTCTTATTAGAAATTGCTTCATCACAACCTACAGCAAATAACACAACTGATAAAACTGCAGCTATAGCAATTACTCTTTTCTTATTCAGCCCCCAGTTAATCAACCTAAACGGAAATAACACTATCCATAAAAAAAACTTTAGTAATTTTTTCATTCGTATCCTCCCAACTATTTAACTAAATTTGATTTTGCATCAAAACAATATTAAAAGTTTATACTACATTACTGGTTAATGCAAATAGTTCATAAACGTCATATCTATGGGTTAAGTCTTGCTGCTGAAACATTTACAGATATTAAAACAGATGAAAATAAACAAGCAATTATACATATTGCTTGTTTTCTTTAATATTAAGAAACTATTTATATAAAACTATTTTTTTCTCTTGAAAATTTGAAATACCCTTTGTCTTCAATCATAATATGTTTCAAAATCCATTCATTACATTTTTTAAGTATACTTAGTAATAAAATAAAATTAGCGCCGTTATTATTATAATCTTCTATAGACTTATGAATATCATTTGTGAAGCTATCATGTATATCCTTATGTTCTTTAAATTTAGGATAATTAGTTTTAAGTAAAAGCGCTTCTTCATCTCTAAAATGTATTCTTGTATATTTTTCAAGGAAAACCAGGGTGTTTCTAATTTCCTGCGCACCTCTTTTCTCATTACAAGCAATCATTAATTTATCGATAATTTCAAAAAGCTTCTTGTGCTGATTATCAACACTAGTATTCCCTACAGATAAATCTTCCGTCCAATTCACAATCAATTTACTCCTAACGTAATATTTTCTTAAATTTATAGCACTTACAATACATCTATATTATAATTGATTATATACAAAAATATAAGAGCTTTTTAATTTTTCAAAACTCATTTCTTTCGTTATTCTTTGCACCTTCTGCATCATCCCATATAGCAAGTCTTAATGTAATCTGTTCTTGCTTTGAATCGTTTACTGTACCATTAGTATTAGAGTTGCCATTACCTCATCCTGTAACAAAAACCATCAAAACCAGCTCAATAACTACTTTCAATGGCTTTTATAATATTCACACCCCATAGTAAGTTTCCACCCTTTGAGGTAATATCCTTTCATTCTGAAATAAACGTATCTTTTAATACAAGAAATGTAGTAATTTTCAAATCTCCTCTAATACTTTCTACGTGACTTGGATCATCAATAAATTCATCTATCCGTTTATATATTTTCTCTTTAAGCTGCGTATTAATTGGTAAGTTCCTTAATAATTTTATGGCCCTCTCTCTCTTATAATCTCTCTCCTCAATAAGCTCTGATTGTTCTGTTTTTATTGTAAGATATATCTCGCTACCTGAAGGTATTGAAGCTGTAGAAACGGTTAAACAAGCCTTGCTATTCTCATACTTATATGATGTTTCTAACTCTTTACCATTGATTTTTAATATAACCTTATCTGGGTTAACAATACCATTAACTTGAAAAGTTACTTGTCTATTTTGAGGTATAATAGATAAATCTCCTTGTGGTTTTTCAATTACTACCAACATCTCTCTGTTATCATATTTTTGAATAATTTTAGTTATTGCATAGTGTCCGTCTTCAAAATTCGTAGACTCACCATCATCTTCATATAATTCAAAAGTATTATTGGCTCCTGCAAATATTCTAAGTAGCAGTTGTTCGGGATTATCTGCTTTTTTCCATCCTCTATCTTTATCCATAGGCACAATGGCTCCAGCTTTTGCATAAACTGGTATCTCATCTAATTCACCATAGTTATAATAAGATTTGCCACCTTTATATTGTTCACCAGTAAAGAAATTGTACCAATCTCCTTGTGGCAACCAAATATTATTTATACTTAAACCAATCTCTTCGTTTTTAGGCTCAATAAATGGTGCTGCAACAAGCTCACTACCAAAATAATATTGATTTTCATTATAATATGCCTTGTTGTCTTTAGGTGATTCGTAATACATTGGTGTCACTAAAGGTACATGTTTTTTGTGATTCCTCCATGCCATAGAATATATATATGGAATGAGTTGATGTCTTAATTGCATTGCATCTTTTGTAATACGGTAGACTTCTGCATTTTTCTCCCATGGACGTCTATCTATGAATACATTATTAGTACTATGCAATCTAAGAATCGGACTAAAGACTCCATATTGTACCCATCTTGTATAAAGTTCCTCATCTTCAATACCAAGCATATGACCACCAATATCATGACTCCACCAACTATAACCTACATTTGCTGCTTTAGCCGTAAAGCTAGGTTGAATTTGTAAAGATTCCCATGAAATTTCCGTATCGCCTGAGAAACCTATTGGATATCTATGATTACCAAGGCCACCCCAACGTGAAAAAATGAGATTACGTTTTATTTTATTTCTACCTAAATCATAAAAATGCATATGATTTAACCAATATAATGGATCTAGTCCAGGTATTTTTGTTTCCTCTCCTTGCTGCCAATCTATCCACCAAAAATCCACACCTTGATTTTCTAGTGGATGATGCAGCTCTTCAAAATATGCTTTCATAAATGTTGGACTAGCACAATCAAAGGCTATACCTTCTTTAGTAGCTGGATCAACACCCATTCGTTTTGCCATATTCTCGTAAGCATCCTCATGAGCGTGCACCCCATCAGCCGGATGTACGTTTAATGCAATTTTCAATCCTTGTTGATGTATCCATCTAGTAAAAGCTTCAGGCTCTGGAAAATACTTTTTATTCCAGGTATACCCTGTCCATCCATTAGAATATGGATTTTCAACCACATGCCAATCCATATCTACAATACAAACAGATAATGGGATATCATGCTCCTTGAAATCTGTCATTAATTCCTTAAGTTCTGTATCAGTATAGCAATGGAAACGGCTCCACCAGTTACCAAGAGCCCAACGTGGAATCATTGGAACAGAACCTGCAACTCTGCAGAAATCTGCTAAACAATCTTTGAAATCCAAACCATAGCCAAAGAAATAAAAATCTTGTCTACCGGTTTTTCTAGGTTCTAACCATCCATTATCACCAAAGACCAAACTTCTAGAATCATCAACTATAACCCAACCATCTTTTGACATAAGCCCTTGTTCCAAATCAACATGTCCATTTGTATTGTCAAGAGTTCTTGCAGTACCACCTAGATTTGCCTCTTTACTTTGGTCCCCAAACTTGTATGTTTTATCAGTAGCCTTTACATATATTGAAAGTGTCTGCTTACTAAATATATTTTCTGTACTTTCATATTTTAAATGTAAATAGCTTGTAATTATTTCTAATGATGATTCCTTTTTTAAAATCTCAAACCTTGGAACCTCTAAATCTCTATGCCAAAATGTTTGACTTGCACGATTCTCAAAGGTATTATCTTCACTATATTCAAATCTAATAAGTCTATCAGTTAATACTGTAAATCTAACCTTTGGCATGAAAACCATTAATTTCTCATTTACTTTATAACTCAATAGTTTCCTCCTGAATAAAAATTATATTTTTTGCATTAAACTTTCAAGTCTATACTTTAATTCCTTTAGTTTCAGTTTTTACGACACTAATTAATAAATTCAAAAGAAAGATTACCTGATATTCGTTTACCTTGCTTAATTCCATTCTCCCAAATAATTAAAATCTCGTTACCCATATCATCACTAAAACAATATTCTCCCTTTTGTCCTGCGCAAAGAAAGCATAAGTTTTGATAGCTATCATTTATATTACCTACATAGCTTCCTAATTTCTTATTATCATTTAAGTTTAAAGCAATGCATCCACCTGCTCGTAAAAACACTGGAATTAAATCTTTACCACAGTTAATTATAATCTTCTGATTTCCTTGTAACAATTCCCTCGTCCAAATATTCATCCATTCTCCACTTGGTAAATACAATTCTCTTTCAATTTCCCCTTCATTTAGAATTGGAGCAACTAAAAGGTCTCCTAACATAAAGCTATCTTCAATATTTATTACATTTAAATCTTGAGGATAATCAAAAATCAAATGCTTCATCATAGGAATTCCAGTTTCACATGATTTTTTTGCTTGATCATATAAATACGGAAGCAGGTTAGTTCTTAAATTATAATGATACCTCAATCTATCTATTAATCCTGCATCTTTATAACAATATGCTATATTCCATGGACTCCTATCATTCTTCTTAACTTCATTTAACATTTCAGAAAACTGACCACCTTCTGGTTCTGAATGCCATTGCATTATAGGCGTAAAAACAGCAACTTGTGTAGCTCTTTCATATAATTCAACATCTGGAAGTTCACCTGCAAACCCTGCTATATCAAATCCCCAAAACGGTACACCACTAAGACCTATGCTAATACCTGCAATCATTACATGCTTAAATTCTTCCCAGGTTGATTCTTGATCTCCAGCCCATTGCACAGGATAATTTTGTAATCCCTTATAACCCGCTCTACTAAATAGCACTCTATCTTTTCCACAAAACTCGTGATAAGCTTCAATATACGTTGAAGCGTAAGCGTTTCTCATTTCAATACCTGTCATACCATTACAAACTTTAATATCATCACTATAAACAAATTCTCCACCATCTGTTTTGAATCCATCTACACCAATATCTAACAAATGTTGTCGTTTTGAAAACCACCATTTCCTTGTTTCCATATTTGTAAAGTCTGGAATCATGGAACCAGCAAACCATCTATCTTCTGGTATAGTATAGGGACTTCCATCCGAATTAAGCACACATAAATTATTATCTTTTGCATATTTCCAGTCTTCATTAAGCAATTGATTATCTTCACCATTTTTCATCTTCTTAAAGACTGGTATTTGCCATAATATTAGTCTAATATTTTTTTTATGCAGCTGCTCAATCATTTCTTTTGGATTTGACCATTTATTATGGGTATTCCATCTATAAAAAGTAGCTTCATCACTCCAAGCTTCGATTACTATAACATTGACAGGAAATTTATGTTGTTCTAGTAAACTAACTTGTTCCTCTATATATTCTTGATTTGACCATCGATTTGCTGATATCCAAGTTCCAAAACTCCATTTTGGTATCAAAACAGGTTTTCCAGTAATAGCTGTGTATTCCACCACAATTTCTTTTGGAGTACCAACAAAGAAATAAATATCTGGCCACTTCCCAGCACTATCCTTGGCAATTACAATCTCTATTGTTTTACCAAAATAAAATTGACTAATCACAAACGAGTCTAAATACACTCCTAATCCTGTATTTGTAAAGAAGAAAGGAATCGGACTGTAGCTATTATCCCCTTGATTGCAAAACTTTTCATATACTTCAACATCAATCCTTAAATCTTTTTGGTTTACTCTATTAAATCTTTCGCCCATACCATAAACTGCTTCATATTCTATATCAATAATTATTTTGCACGATTGTTCATTTTTTTCTAATAATATACCGCTCAATTCTATTTTTTGTGTATCTATACTGTTTATTTCATTTAAATTGAACTTATACTTATTCATACAATAACTCCTTAAATAAATAGAGTCACAAGTAATTGCAACTCTATTTATTGTCCCAAATTTAGTTTATTGTTTCAAAATTCAGTAATTTAATTTCTTTCATACTATACGTACTGCTCTTAACATTGCAATCCTCTTAATTATAGTTTTCAAAAGCAGTGGTACGAATTTCAATCAAACGGTCTAATCCCATTGCTTCTAATTGCTCTACATATTCATTCCATCCTTCATCAATTCCGCCTTCTGTAATCCAAGTTGCTCTTGACACTTCAACATATTTTTTTATATCTGTTTCAAGTGTAGCAATTTCATCAAGTTCTTCTAAAGTTAAGAAAACATTTGGATATGGTTTAGTAATATAGTCTTCTCCCAATTTACTTAATTCTAACTTTAAGCCATCTCCACTTTCAGGTGATAATTCAATATTTTCCTGGAATTCTGCACTTACATACTTAGGTCCAAAATCTCTTAAACTTTGATCCCAGTACCAAGAATCTGCACTAGTTCCTTCAGGTGGATCGTTTAGAACATACTTTCCATCATCATTTTTAGAAATAACTGTTCCAATAGCACCCCAGAAGTTTTGAATACTTGCTTCACCTGTATAGAATTGGTCCAACCAACGTGCAGCGATTTCAGGATATTTGCAATTCACTGAAATAAGAGCTTCATTACGACCTACCCCTGATATACCATTAGTATCTCCAGATGCATATCTTTTTCCGTCTGGTCCAGCAATAGGTGCAATAGCAATATATTCACCTGACCACTGTCCATATACTGCATCAGGAATCCAGTTGTATGAAAATCCAACTCTTGCAACATTAGGATCTTGATTCTTTCCTAATTCCATAGTATCATCTTGAGTAAATGCTTCTTGGTCAATAATTCCTTCAGCGTATAATTTTCGTAACCATTTTAAACCTTCTTTATATTGGTCACTTGTTGGATAATAAACTAAGGAATCATCTTCATTGACAAGCATATTAGATCCATACAAATCAGTAATTCCAAAAGGATTAATCAAATCCATAGAAATACCTTTTTGTCCAGTGATAGGAATTTCATCATTAGGATCACCATTTCCATTAGCATCTTGTTCTTTGAATGCTTTTAATACAGTAAATAACTCATCGGTATTAGTTGGTTCTTTTAGTCCTAGATTGTCTAACCATACTTTATTAATGATTGGTTGACCACAAACAGTCGGACGCATTGGTAAATTTTTTCCCATTGAATACATCTCGCCATCAGTAAACGTTACCACTTTTTTCATTGCAGGCATCTCTTGTAATGCATTTTTATAGTTTGGCATATATTCATCAACCAAATCGTTTAAAGGTAAAAACATATTCAAGTTTGTTATAATATCTGAATCGCCAAATGTTTGGTTTCCTATAATAATATCTGGTAATTCTCCACTTGCTAATAAAATTCCTTTTTGCTCGCTCCAATCACTTAATGACTGAACTTGCCATTCTATTTTTACATTTGTATTTGCCTCTAAATCTTTTAAAAATTGATTTTGAGCAAAACTATCTCCCATATTTCCCCATCTGGTTGTCAAAACAGTTAACGTAACCTGATCATTTACAATAGGGAAACCCTCTTTGTTAAAATTTTCGCTCTCATTCATTGTTGCTACATTATTTTCTGTATTACTTTTATCTCCTTTACCACATCCTCCTAAGCAAAGAATGACTAGTGCTAAAACAGTCATAAAACTAAATACTCTTGTAGCCTTTTTTTTCATAACTTCCTCCCTTTAAATAATTATAGTAATCTATATTAATTTAATAGATTCAAATTTGCCTAGCTTACCCTTTGACTGCTCCTATCATTACGCCCTTGTTAAAATACTTTTGCACAAATGGGTAAATACACATTATTGGTATTGTAGATATAACGATTACAGAATACCTCATAAGATTTGCAAGTCTTAGCGCAATCTGTGCAGCCTCACCAGTACCAAGCGATGTTTGCATATTATTTGTAACTAATATATTTCTTAAAATTAATTGTAGCGGATAATAATTAGGGTTCTTTAAATATATTAATGCATTAAAATATGAGTTCCACAATCCCACAGCAATCCATAAACCTAGTACTGAAATCAATGCTTTAGATAGAGGTAATACAATTTGCACAAAATATCTTATATTCCCACATCCATCAATACGAGCCTGATCCCATAATTCCGACGGTATTGAATTTTGAAAGAATGACCTTGCTACAATAATGTTAAAAACTGATACTGAAAATGGTAACACCATAACTAAAGGGCTATCATATAATCCAAATTGTTGTATTGTCAAAAATGTTGGTATAAGACCTCCATTAAAAAACATTGTAAATACAAATAACAACATTATTAATTTTCCACCTACTAACCCTTTTTTCGATAAAGCAAATGCAACGGAAACGTTTACGAACAGACCAATTGCTGTTCCTACAATTGTATAAATAATTGTATTTCTATAACCAATCCATATATTATCGTGCTTAAATAATTCCATATACCCATCAAGTGTGAATCCTTGAGGTAGAAACCATACGTTTCCACTTGCTACTGCTGCTGGATCACTAAAAGATGCAATCACTACAAAATAAATTGGATACAATATGATAACTAAAGCTATTACTGAAAAAATATATACCGCTACATTAAATTTTGTTATTTTTGTTACTCTTTTATTTTTTTTCATAATTCGCCCCCTTCTTTACCATAAACTCGTATCAGAAATTCTTTTACTAATCTTATTTACTGTAATCAAAAGTATAAAATTAATTATTGTACTAAATAAATTTATTGCAGATGAATAACTGTATTGGGAACTGAGTAATCCTACTTTATAAACATATGTGGGTATAACTTCACTACTCAATAAATTCAAGTCATTCTGCATTAAGTACACTTTTTCAAATCCCAGTGACATTAGTCCTCCACACCTTAGAATTAATAAAATCATAGCTGTAGGCATTAGTACCGGAATATCAATATAACGAATTTTTTGTAATTGTGAAGCACCATCTATACTTGCCGCTTCATAAAAACTAGGATCAACAGCTGATAGTGCTGCTAGGTATATTATGGTATCCCATCCTGCATGTTGCCACACCTCTGACCATACATATAAATGTTTAAAAGCAGAAGCACGTCCTAACAAATTTGGAGCTTCAGTACCTAACACTGCACTCACATGTCCAATTAATCCAGACCCTGGTGAAAAAATCAAATTAATCATTCCTACTACTACTACTACCGAAATAAAATGCGGCATATATGTTATTGTTTGAAATGTTTTTCTATATATTGACATTCTCATTTGATTAATGGCAAATGCAAAAATTATAGGAATAGGAAAACCCACTAATAAACTATAACTTGTGATACCCAAAGTATTTTTAATAGTCGTGCTAAACTGGTACGAACTAAAGAATTTTAAAAAATGCTTATACCACGGGTTTGCCCATGGACTCCCCATAACACCTAGTGATCCCTTATAATCCTTAAAAGAAATTAGCACTCCATACATTGGCTTATAACTAAAACATATTAACAAAATAAAAGCTGGAAGAATTAACAAGTACAATCCTCTATTTTCATATATTCTTTTGTATAAACCCTTTTTTCTAAACGCTTTCAAATTCATTTTGACTATTCCCCCCCTTTTGACAATCACCATATTTTTTCTTTGGTTTAACGCTAACCCTTATATTCATAATAGCATCTATTTTTTTTTAAGTCAAGCTATTTTTACTATTATTTGAATTTTTTTACAATTAAAATCCATGTCCTTCTGTAAATTAAATATTAACCAATTATTGCTATTCTTTTCTATTTACTCTATAATATTTAATGAATCAATAGGAGGTGTACTGGTATGGTTACTTTAAAGGATATAGCTAAAGAAGCAAACGTAAGCGTTATGACAGTTTCCCGAGTTGTAAATGGAAATTACTCAAAAATGTCAAAAGAAACTGCCAAGCGAATCAAAAAAATAATACACGAAAGAGGATACGTGCCAAATTATTCAGCTCGAAGTCTTTCATCAAGAATTTCACATTTAATAGCAATTATCACAAGGAAAGACGGTGAATTAAACGACCCCTATACATCCAAAATGTTAGCTCTTATTATTCCTACACTTCAAAGTAATGGTTTTTATACTATGATAGCTTGTCTTGACGATTTTAATGATGTAAATCAACATCTTCGTGCTTGGAATGCACAAGGAGCGATTTTTCTAGGATTATTTGATGAAAATATTGAATTGATTAAGCAAAAAAATAATATTCCACTAATTTTTACTGATAGTTATAATAAATCTAATGAAATATCAAATGTTGGAATTGATGATTATAAGGGAGGTGCTTTGGCTGCAAATCATTTTCTTGAATATGGTCACAAAAATTTTGCATTCATTAGTTTATCTCTCGAACATAGTAGTGTTAGTAAAGCACGTTTAAAAGGTTTTACTGATACCATAAAATCAGCAAATCTATCATTACCTGAAGAAAATATCCTTGATTATGATTCTCCTTCGATTTTAGCAGGAAAAATAGTTAATTTAAAAACACCTGTCACAGCTATTTTTACTACAGCAGATATTTTAGCTTTAAATATGATGGATGCACTTCAATCCCTTGGATATAAAGTACCTGATGAATACTCATTTATAGGATTTGACAATCTTCCTATAAGTTACTACGTAACACCAAAGCTGACAACAATATCTCAAAATATTGAGCAGAAAGTCCATTATATTTGTGATATTTTATTGAAGCATATAGAAAATCCTAATTTACCCTATGAAAATATATTGTTAGATGTAGAACTTAGTAAACGGAATTCTGTAAAAAATATAATTAAATTACCACAAACATAAATACAAATCGAAGGAAATACGCTCGTTTTGAATATTTTAACAAATACCTAAGTCAAGATAAATGGATATTTTTTTAAAAGGTACCGCTATAAAAAGAAATATCTAAAGAAACAAACTAAAGGGGTTTATTTCAGAATTTTTTCTGAGATAACCCCCTTTAATGATTATTTATCTTCACAATTTATTGTTTTATTAAGTTTATTTTAGTTTATAAACCCTTGCTTCATAAGGCTTCAAGTTTATTTTATTTGACAAAGAAGCTTCTACCTCATAATTAGCTATTAGTACCTCTACTTTGCTACTATCTATCTGCTCTGGTATAGTATATTCCTCTTCTTCCTTAGAAAAATTTAAAATCACTAACAATCTTGTACCTTCATAAGATCTAATATATGAATAGATTTTTTCATCCTCTTCATAAAGAAGCTTATAATCACCATATATAATAACTGGATTTTCTTTTCTCAATTTAATTAATTCTTTATAATAATAAAATACTGAGTTCTTGTCCTCTAAAGCTTTTCCCACATTTATTTCTTTATAATTGGGATTCATTTTAATCCAAGGAGTTCCTGTAGTGAAGCCTGCATTTTCACTATCATCCCAGTGCATAGGTGTTCTTGCATTATCTCTACCCATGTAATGAATCTTTGGAAGAAGCTCTTGTAAAGTTTTGCCTGCTTTTTTCCACTCCTCGTAGTAATTCAGAATTTCTACATCTTTGTAGTCGTTTATGCTATGGAACTTAACGTTTGTCATTCCAATCTCTTCACCTTGATAAATATAAGGCGTTCCATGCAAAGTATGAAGCATCGTTGCAAGAAGCTTTGCTGACTCTACTCTATATTCTTTGTCGTTTCCAAATCTTGAAACCATTCTAGGTTGATCGTGATTATTTAAGAACAAACTATTCCAACCTTTATTGTGAAAATTTACTTGCCATTTGCTAAAGATTCTTTTTAAGTCAGTTAATTTCCACGGCTTAATATTCCATTTTTCACCTTCATTATCTATACCCATATGCTCAAATTGAAATATCATACTAAGCTCACATCTATCTTCTCCTGTAAATAAAAGCCCATCTTCAGGTGTAACCCCTGGAGTTTCTCCTACAGTCATAACATCATATTTACACAATACTTCCCTATTCATTTCCCGTAAAAACTCATGTACTCTAGGTCCATTTATATAATATTTTCCACCTGATACATAGCCTTCTTTATCAGTTTGTACACTTGGTAGCCCTGGAACCTTAGAGATAAAATTAATAACATCCATTCTAAATCCGTCTATGCCTTTATCTAGCCACCATTTCATTATCTCATATACTTCATTTCTTACCGTTTCATTTTCCCAATTAAGGTCAGGCTGTTTTTTTGAGAACAAGTGAAGAAAATATTCATCCGTTCCCTCATCATACTTCCAAGCTGAGCCTGAAAATATTGATTCCCAGTTATTTGGCTCTTTGCCATTAAGCTCTTTTTGCCAAATGTAATAATCTCTATATAAATTGTCCTTTGACTTTTTTGATTCTACAAACCATGGATGCTCATCTGAAGTGTGATTTACTACCAAATCCATTATAAGTCTTATTCCTAAGTCATGTAATTTTGAAATAAGAACTTTCCAATCATCTATATTTCCAAATTCAGTTAATATACTTCTGTAGTCTGAAATATCATATCCATTATCGTCATTAGGAGAATTGTAGACAGGATTTAACCAAACTATATCTACACCAAGTTCCTTTAAATAATCTACTTTTTCAATTACTCCTTTGATATCTCCTATTCCGTCTCCATTTGAATCCTTGAAGCTTCTTGGATAAATTTGATACACTACTCCTTCTTTCCACCACTGTTTTGCCATAATATTTCCCCCATTAATCATAAAAATTACGTTACTTAGCAGCCTGTCCCAATATAATTTTAATTTCATAGTTATATTTAGACTCTACTCTACTTATCTATATGTAGAGTATATAAATAATCATGCATAAGTATAGTCAAATTTCATAGTCAATTTACTCATTATTTTAAGACTAATTATATACCGAAACCCCAAAATATATATTGCAAATATTTGTTTATACGTCTTAGAGATCTTAGTCTATCATTAGACAGGCTTGATATTACTATCTACATATATTTAATACATAGCAACATCCTTTATATCTATTTTAACATATTTTCAATATTTTGTTATGTTATTTTGAAAAAGAGCATTTTAAATCAAAGCTAACTCTGATAATCTTCATTCTTGAGAATAGTTTGATTAAATAATCTTTTACTTCAAATCTAGGTACTGGCTTCAATTTTTCTTATTAACACATTCAATTAAACTAACCTCTTGAAAGAAAGTTTACTTCCCTTAGGTACATACTAACCTACACTTTAGTATAGTTCCTAATTTATTAATTTATAGTATTTACCATAACCTAAAAATTCATCCATTTCAACCTCTAATATTTTATTTGAACTAGTAAAATTTTGTTCCTTAATATACTCTCCTAACAATTTTGGGACAAATTTTACATATAAAAAAACTCCTTCTTATAATAATTTATTATCTAAATTATTGCCAAGAAGAAGTTATTTTTATTCAGTTTACACAAAAATTTTTACAGTAACTTATAATGCTTTATTTATTAAGCTAACAATTGCCTCCATATCGGTAGTTTATAGAAGTAATATATTTTCTAGTAGTTTATTTTAATATATCATTCTATCCCTTTGCTATCAAGGGTTTAAAAATTATATCACCATCAGTTAATAAATAATTCTTTCTATTACTGAGGATATCATATCCACTATCTTCATAACACTCTAAACAGCTTTCTGCAAATCAGCCTTGTCCTCTACATAATTAAAATTACTTTTTTAAAGTAATTTTATAATATTTTTTCAAAGCCTTAATAGCATCTTTATCCCCTTGCTTTGCAGCTTTAATATACCATTTTTTTGCTATATCAACGTTTTTTCTAACAATATCCCCCTCATAATAGCAGCCCGCTAAAACACATTGGCTAACTTCACTTCCCGCTTCAGCTCCTTTTCTATACCACCCTATTGCCTTATTATCATCTGAATTTACTCCTTTTCCCACTGAATAAGCCCATCCAAGATTTGTCATTGCAGGTGCATAACCTTGTTCTGCTGATTTTCTATACCATTCAACTGCCTTTTTATAATCAATTTTTGTTCCATTTCCATCCCTATAACAATTAGCAAGTTCTTTTTGTGCTCTTGGAAAACCTAACTCTGCTGCCTTTTTATAGAACTTAAATGCTTTCGATTTGTTTTTTAATATACTACTGTTATAGTAATCGCCTAAAACTATCATTGCATTGCCATTACCATTGTCAGCAGCTTTTTCGTACCATTCATTGGCCTTAATAATACTATTTTTAACGCCTTTACCATACTTATAGCAGTAAGCAACTTCATACTGAGCATAAGCATTTCCATTCTCTGCTGCCCTTAAATACCATTTAAACGCTTCATTGTAATTCTGTTTTACACCCTTACCATCACGGTAGCAATTCCCTAAATTAGATTGACCCCAATGAAAACCCTGTTCTGCACTTTTTTTATACCATTTAACTGCTTCAGAATAATCTTGTCCTTTAAATTCGCCATTATAATAATAATTACCCATTCTATTCTGACAGTATTGTTCTCCTATTTCCGCAGCTTTCTTATATAAAACATAAGCAGTGTAATAATCTGCATTAACACCAGTCCCATAATAATAACAATCTGCTAATTTCATTATAGCTCTAAAATAGCCTTTCTCAGAGGCCGCCTTAAGCCAATAAATATATTGTTTTATATCTTTATATGTACCATAACCATGGTAATACATATCAGCAATTTCATTTTGTGCAAAGATATCACCCTGTTTTGACAAATCTAAAACATCTTCAAATATTTCATTAAAAATAAGATTTTGTTCAACACTGTGATCTGAAATATATCCATAGTTTAAGTAAGCAAGTTCATCATTATTTTCATATCCACTTTTTCGCCAAAAAATACTTTTTTCTATATCTTTTTCAATAGCTCCATAGCCATGAGTATATAATTCCCCTAGAAAATATTTCGCTCTTCCTACCCCTTTTTCAGCTAAAACAGAAAAAATATTTAACGCATCTTCCATGCGATATTCAAGGTATGCTTTTTGACCTTCATTAATCATCGCTTCATATTGAATTGGAGATATTGGATTTAATCCATTTATTTTATCAATCTTACTTTGGACTAAGCTATTGTAAATCTCAGTAGCTGACAGTTCAATATTATTATCTAGCTTTTCCTTTGTAATAAACCCTTTAACAATATCTGTAATACTTTTTTCTTCATTTTTACTCTCTAACAGTAAATTCTGACTATCAAAAATATTTAAAATTATATTTGACATAAAATTACCCCGAGTATAACTCTGATCCATATAAATAAGACCTATATTATCCTGAGATATGCTCTTTATATTCATTAAGTAATCTTTTAACTTTACTTTATTATCGTTTATAATTCCTTTATTCCTAAGACTTATTTCAATAATATCCATCTTTCTTTTATCCATTAGTGTTCTTTTATCAATTAGTGTTAATATAATAAATACAGCTTCTAGCGATGAAAAGTTTGAATACCTCCCTTGCGTTATCTCTAGATTTAACATATTAAAATTATCAATACTATCTATTTTTTCATTAAGTTTAGTAACAAAAGCTCCTAACATTTCTTTTAACTCAATATGTTCTATATATAGTTTATTCAATTGATTTCCTAAACTTATCATTATTCTGTGATCAATACAATTTCTATTATACAATTCAGCAATGGCTTCAGACATATAAGTATTTAATTCATCATGATTTCGTCTTATTCCATTTTCAGTTGACTTATTCTTTTTATTAACCGTCTTAATCATTCTTTGATACCAAGTTTGAGACTCCAAACCTTTAATCTTATTGTTATTATCATTCATCAATCCAGTCATTTCAGCTAATATGTTATTCAAATTTGCTGTTGACTGCTGAGATAAGTAATCCATATCTGAACTACTAACTATACTATCGATTACTCCAGTAATTATATTAGCGGTATTCGAAATCTTGTTCATTGTAGTAGCTGTCTTATCTAAATTATTAGATTTCCCTAAAGCATTAGATATATTATTAACTACTGCAGTTGTATTATTTATTGCTGTAGAAACCTCATTAGCTGTTGTAGCAACTTTATCTATAGTAACAACAACTTTATTAACTTTATCCATAGTATTAATTAATGTTTTAAGCATGCCTATCCCCCTAAATGGAATCATATAAATCTTTTAATTTTTCGTTCAATTCCATGCTTCTTTCTTCTAATTTTTTATTAATAGTTTTTTGAGATTTAATACTGTTAATGTAATCTTCATATTCTTGTGCTGAACTTTCTATACTAGCTAGTAAATCACAGTATATACCTTCTAAATTTTGATAATACCTTGCATTATTTAAAATTTCTCTATATTTACCCCTTGCAAAGCATGGTGCCACAACTTTATTTACTGCTCCACCAACTAAAAAGCCAATAGGAATAGTTATCACTGTTGATGCTCCAGCTGCTGTAATTCCTGCAGATATAGGCACCATAATTCCCGAAGTAGTACCTGCAGTAATTCCTGCATCACCACCAGCTTTTGCAATTTCTTTAATATACTCTTTATCTGAAATAATACCATTTTTCCATTTCCTATAAGATGCTATGGTTTCTGTTGTTATTCCAATAATACACCCCATAGTACCTGCCTTTGCCATAGCGTTATTAACATTTTTGAAGTTATAAGACTTACTCGCTGTACCATTTTTTGCTTTATTAAATCTTTTATTTCTAGCTTTTTTTATCTTATCAGCATCCATAAATTTTTCTGTATTATACCCTTTTCTCTTTGCATATACGGTTTTTTCTTTATTAGTTACAACTATTGAATCCTTTGGTGTATTATGCAGAATAGGGTTGTTTTTATTTACATAAGCTTTATTTTGAAAATTTCCTTGTGCTGATTTATTGAAAATATTTACTTTATTAATATCTATTCCAGGCTGAGTTGGAGAATCTCCAGCTACGAATCTAGAAAATATATTCTTAATTAAAGATCTTTGTTTCGTCATAAAATCCCATTCATATCCCTTACCCTGTAGCTGTTTAAGTATCCAATCTGAATTAATGTTTGCATTGAGCTCAATCAACTCATTTGTTCCGAAATTATTATTATAATTTGCTCCCATCCATTTCCAAAATTCAACGCTATTTGTTAAGTTGTTAGTTTGCTTACACGCTCCTGCAATCGAACTAAACATTGCTATTTTTTCCTTCTTAACAATATTACTTGTATCATTAACCATATTCAATACTTCGCTCTCGGTTATATCGTTCATCTAATTCCTCGCTTTAATATTTATTCTGATATATTTCAATTGTTATATAATGTGTATATCATTTAGTCCTTTTGCTACATTATTTATACATATTTTTTACTTTTTTTAATATAATGCATGTTTTGCATTATTTAAGTATAAAAATTTCTTACCTTCTTATACAAATATTCTACAAAAAATAATAATTTCCTTCAAAATATATATTTGGAAATTAAGAACAAACTAAAAAGATGTAATTAATTGTGAAAAAAAATCAACCTTTCTGTCGGTTGACCTTTTCTAATTCTATTTAGTCTCCAATACCAGTTTCTCGCATAACCATATCAGGAAATTCTTTAGAAAAAATAGCTTTATGTACTTCAACTTTATCTAATAATTCACCTAACTTTACCTTTGCTATTAACTATGGATACCATTATTTACTTCTTAAATTATTATATAATCAATAAGATATTATTAAAGGGCTATGGTCACTAATTTCTAGCCATTTGTCTCCACTTTCTATTGATATTTCAGAATTACTTTTAATCATATTTGAAGAACAGAAACAATAATCTATATGATATGTAGTTTTCTTAGATTTTCTCCAATATAGTGTTGGCACAGTTTCTTTTCCAAAGTTTTCATTTCTAAGAGTATGATAACAACTTACAATATTATATTTTGAAAATAAAGCTTGTACATCACTAAATGAACCATATTTAAAATACTTACCATCCCAAATTTTATTGTCATTAAAGTCTCCCACTATTACTACGTCATCTTTTAAATATTTTTCATATTTAGTAAAAGTTGCAAAGGCTGGTCCAACTCTATTAATCACTTCATTTTTTCTATGATTCATCGCCCATACAGCTATTAATATAAAGGCTTCTTTATCACTTGATACTTTGAATGGTACAATCCATTTATCGTTATCTCCTGGTTCCTCAATTAATTCAATTTTTGTCTTACCAAAACTAAATATTGACATACCTTTATTGTTATCAGTTCCAAACCAAAATGCGTTGTTTGGTTTTCTTGGAAATTTCTCTATATTAACTTTCTCAAGACATTCACTTTCCTGAATAATTAGTAAATCAATGGTTTCATCAATAATTTCATTAGCCTTTTTTCTAAATGCCATATTACAGTTCCAAGACACAATTTTCATTTTATTTCCCCTTATATTTAAAATCTAATAATTATCAATTTCCTTTTTCCAATCTTGACTAATTGATTTACTTACACGATACTCACTAATTACATCACTCACTGCCTCATAATTTAATCT